>JALZEZ010000382.1 GCA_030861775.1 Actinomycetota bacterium | reverse complement strand
CCCTGACGGCCGACGGCTGGCGCGTGGTCGCGGCGAGCGCGGACCTCGACGCGCCGGCCGGAGCGGAGCCGGTCTTCGAGCGGGCGGAGAGTGAGCTCGGCCCCGTCCTGGTGCTGGTCAACAACGCCGCGGGCGCCGACCCCGAGGGCAGCGTCGAGGCAGCCCTCTGGAACGCGCGGCGGTCGCTGCCCGGCATGCGCGCGGCCGGCTACGGCCGGGTGGTGAACGTCGCCGCCGCGCTCGACCCGGCGCCGCTGCTCGAGCTCGCCCGCGGCGGTGCCACCGACGCGACCGGCGAGCGCGCGCTGGGAGCCGCCGCGAAGGCGGGGCTCGTCGGCATCACTCGCACGCTGACCGTGGAGGCGGCCCGGGACGGAGTCACCGTCAACGCGGTCACGCCCGGCGTGCTCGACAGCGGCACCGCGACGCTCGACGGGGAGCTGAAGAAGCTCGTCCCCGCCCGGCGCGCGGCCACCTGCGAGGAGGTCGCCGAGGTCGTGCGCTTCCTCGCCTCCTCCGACGCGAGCTACGTGACAGGCACCTCGGTGCCGGTCGACGGCGGGCTGAGCGCCTGACGCCATGGGAGAGCGGCGCAGGCGGGTGGTGGTCACGGGCATGGGGGCGGTCACGCCGCTCGGGGTCGGCGCGCGCGCGGTGTTCGAGCGCTGGAGCGGCGGGGTGTGCGGCATCGTCGACGGCGCCGGGTGCTGCACCGACTTCGACCCGGGCACCGTGCTGACGAAGAAGGAGGTCCGCCGCTCCGACCGCTACACGCAGCTCGCGCTCGCGGCGGCCGCCGAGGCCGTCGAGCAGGCCGGCTGGGACGGGGAGCCGCCCTACCCGCCCGAGCGAGTGGGCACCGTGATCGGGACCGGCATGGGCACGATCGGAACGATCCAGGGGCAGCTCGAGGCGTGGCTCCAGCACGGCCCGCCGGCGGCGATCCCGCCGCGCGCTGTTACGCGTACGCTGCCGCAGGCGGGGTCGATCCAGATCGCGCTCCGCCACGGCCTGCGGGGTCCCAGCTCGACCGTCGTCTCCGCGTGCGCGGCCGGTACGCACGCGATCGGCACGGCGCTGCGGATGATCCAGGACGGCGACGCCGACGCCTGCGTGACCGGCGGGGCGGAGGCCGCGCTGGTGACCGTCACCCAGGAGGGGTTCGCCAACATGCAGGCCATCTCGGAGCTCGGCATCCCGCGCCCGTTCGACGCGCGCCGAGACGGGCTCGTGCTCGGGGAGGGATCGGCGATGCTGGTGCTCGAGGAGGCCGGCGCGGCGGCGGCCCGCGGCGCCGAGGTGCTGGGCGAGGTGGGCGGCTACGGCGCGACCGCCGACGCCTTCCACCTCACCGCGCCGGATCCCGAGGGCGACGGCGCGGCCCGCGCCATCGAGCTGGCCCTGCGCGAGGCCGGCGTGCGTCCCGGCGACGTCGACTACGTGAACGCGCACGGAACCGCCACCGAGCTGAACGACCGCTCCGAGACGATGGCGCTCAAGCGGGCCCTCGGCGACGCCGCGCAGCGGGTGCCGGTGTCCTCGCTCAAGTCGGCGATCGGCCACTCGCTCGGCGCGGCGGGCGCGATCGAGGCCGTCGCGACCCTGATCGCGCTGCGCGAGCGGGTGGCGCCTCCGACGCTCCACTGGGAGGAGCGCGACGAGGGGCTCGACCTCGACTACGTCCCCGGACGGGCGCGCCCGTTCGAGCCGCGCGCCGCCGGCGAGGGGCGCGCGGTCGGCCTCTCCAACTCGTTCGGGTTCGGCGGGCACAACGCGGTGCTCTGCCTGGTCGCGTGACGTCGCTGTCGATCGACTTCGACGACCTCGCCCCCGGGATGGAGGTCGAGACCGAGGCCCGCACGGTCACCGAGTCCGACGTGATCGCGTTCGCCGACCTGACCGGCGACCGCAATCCGCAGCATCTCGACGCCGGGTTCGCGCGGGAGAGCATCTTCGGAGAGCGGATCGCGCACGGCATGCTCGTCTTGTCCTGCGCGGTGGGCCTGCTGCCCCTCGACCCGCACCGGGTCGTGGCCCTGCGGCGGATCGCCGACGCCACCTTCAAGGCCCCGGTGAAGCTCGGCGACACGATCCGGGTGCACACGCGCGTCGTCGAGGTGCGTCCGCTCGAGGAGGGCTATGGCATCGTCACCCTCCGGTGGAAGGTCGTGAACCAAAAGGGGGCCACGGCGCTCCGCGCCAAGGCGGAGGTGCTGTGGCGCCGGACCCCTCCAAGTTGACGCGGCTCACGCACCTTGCCATGCGGCGCCCGAAGCGCACGCTCGCATTCGTGGCGCTCGCGGTGCTCCTGCTGGCCGGCCAGGCCGCTCAGCTCCAGTCGCGCCTCGATCCGCCGGACCTCGAGATCCCGGGGACCGAGGCGGCCCGCGCGGGCGAGCTCGGCTCGGAGAGCTTCGGCTCCCAGCTCACGGTCCCGGTGCTGCTGCGCGGCCCTGCGCCCGCGCTCGACGTCCAGGGGCCGCGGCTCGCGCGCGCGCTCGCGCGCGACAAGCGCGTGACCGTGCTCTCGCCGTGGGACCGGACCCCGAGCGGGATCGACCTGCGGCCCGGCCTGCGCGACGCGATGGTCGTGACGCTGGTGCGGCGTCCGCTCTCCGACTCGTTCGACGTGGCGGCCGACGTCCGCCGGGTGGTGCGGTCCAACGTCGATCCGCCGGTGCGAGCGCACGTGACCGGGCAGGCGCCGATCAACCGCGCGATCGCCGACGCGAACTTCGACGCCGCCAAGAAGGCCGAGATGATCGCCCTGCCCGTCCTCGCGATCGTGCTGCTGCTGGTCTTCCGCTCGCCCGTGGCCGCCGCCATCCCGGGCCTCTGGGGCGCCGCGACGGTCGTGTCCGGGTTCGGCGTCACCTCGCTGCTGACGTTCGTCATGACCGTGCAGCCGCTGGCGGTCAGCCTGGCCTCGATGATCGGCCTGGCCCTGGGGATCGACTACTCGCTGCTGATCGTCTCGCGCTTCCGGGAGGAGCTCGAGGCCCGTGGGGACCCGGAGGCCGCGGCGCTCGCGGCGGTCGCGACGGCCGGCCGGACGGTGGCGTTCGCCGGCTGCGTGCTGCTGGTGGCGCTCGCGGCGGCGCTGCTGGTGGTGCCGGGCTCGTTCCTGCTCTCGGCGATCGTCGGCGTGCTGGTCGTGACCGCGCTCGCCGTGGTCCTGGCGGTGGTGGCGATGCCGCCCGCGCTCGCCCTGCTCGGCGACAACGTGAACCGCTGGATGCTGTGGAAGCCTCGCTCGGGCGCCGGCCGCCGCGGCGCGCTGGAGCGCTTCTCGCGCCGCGTGACCCGGCGCGCGATCCTGGCGACGGTCGCGATCCTCGCGTCCCTGCTGCTCCTCACGGTCCCCGCGCTGGGCCTCGACCCGGTGGCGCCCGGCGTCTCGGAGCTGCCGCCGGACGACACCGCCACGCGCGACTACCGGACCGTCAGCCGCGTGATGGGCTCCGGCTGGGGCGGGCCGTTCGAGCTGATCGCCGTCGCGCCGTCCGGGACGGTCGCGGACCAGCAGCGCCTGCGCAGCTTCCAGGAGCTCCAGGAGCGGCTGAAGCGCGACCCGGCGGTCGCGGATGTGGTCGGGCCGGGCGACCTGGTCCCGAGCACCGCGCCGCTCCGCCGCCTGCCCCGCCAGATCGACGCGCTGGCGCGCTCGCTCGATCGCGGCCGGGGCGGGATCGCGCAGTTCGAGACAGGCCTCGGCCGCGCCGGGGCCGGGGTCGCCGAACTC
>JALZEZ010000381.1 GCA_030861775.1 Actinomycetota bacterium | reverse complement strand
GGCGTGGAGCGCGCCGCGGAGCTGCTGCGCGCGGCGGAGCGGCCGGTGGTCATGGCCGGCACCGGGCTCTACTGGTCGCGCGGCGAGGAGGCGCTGCTGCGCCTGTGCGACGAACTTCAGGTGCCGGTGTTCCTCAACGGCCTGGCGCGCGGCTGCGTGCCCGCGGACCATCCCCTCTTCTTCTCGCGCGCGCGTGGGGCGGGGCTGAAGGGCGCCGACCTGGCGCTGGTGGTCGGCGTGCCGATGGACTTCCGGCTCGGGTTCGGCGGCTCGTTCGGCGAGGAGACGAAGATCGTGGTGGTGGGCTCGGCTCCGTCGGAGCGGGCGCAGCCGCGCGAGGTGGCGGCGGAGCTGTACGGCGGCGTGGCGGCCACGCTCGACGCGCTGCGCTCGGCGGCGGCCGGCGGCCCCGCGCGCGCCGAGTGGGTCGAGCACCTCCAGGGCGCCGAGAACGAGAAGCGCGCCGCCGAGCAGGAGGAGCTGAACGACGAGCGGACGCCGCTCCACCCGATGCGGGTGTACGGCGAGCTGAACCAGGTGCTCGACCGGCGGACGATCGTGATCGGCGACGGCGGCGACTTCGTCTCCTACGCGGGCCGGATGATCGAGACCTACGAGCCGGGCTGCTGGATGGACCCGGGCCCGTACGGGTGCCTCGGGTCCGGTCCCGGCTACGCGATCGCCGCGAAGCTGGCTCGGCCCGACCGGCCCGTGTGTCTGCTGCTGGGCGACGGCGCGTTCGGGTTCGCCGGCCTCGAGTTCGACACGATGGTCCGCCACGGGATCCCGGTCGTCGGCGTCATGGGCAACAACGGGATCTGGGGACTCGAGCACCACCCGATGACGTTCCTGTACGGCTACTCGGTCGCGGCCGAGCTCCAGCCGGAGCTGCGCTACGACCAGGTGGTCGAGGCGCTCGGCGGCCACGGCGAGCTGGTGCGGCGGCCGGAGGAGCTGCGTCCGGCGCTCGAGCGGGCGTTCGAGTCGGGCAAGCCCGCGCTCGTGAACGTGCTCACCGACCCGGCCGTGGCCTACCCGCGCAAGGCGAACCTGGCCTGAACGCCCGCAATTTGCGGATATTCGCCTGGCACGTTCGTCCAGGTTGGAGGTTGCCCCAAAGGGGGGACGCGGTTATTATGGCCTCGTCGGGGTGCGCCACTCTGTGCCAATAGGCCGGTTTGGCAGTCCCGGCACATAGGTTCGGGCGAAGCCGCATCACATCGGCGCCTCCCGCCGTCCGGACCGCTGAGGCCCCTTCATGGCACGTACCCCTGCCCGTCCTGATGGGGCCGCTTTCGGGGCCGGTTGCAAAGATTGCAGCCGGCCCCGTTTTATTGCCCGGCCGCGGCGGCAAGCGCGGCGCCGTGCAGGATGTCGGCCTCGCTGATCTCGATCGAGTCGAGCGCGAAGGCGGCCATCGCCTCGGCCAGGATGGCCACGCCGGCCACGATCACGGGCGCGCGGGCGGGGTTCATCCCGGCCAGCGTCCGCCGCTCGGCCAGCGGGACCGAGGCGAGCCGGTGCAGCAGCCGCTCGCACGCCGGGCGGGAGAGCATGTAGCCGTCGATCCGCTCGGGGTCGTAGGGCTCGAGGCCCAGGTCGAGGGCGGCCGACTGGGTGGCGGTGCCGGCCACCGCGATGCCGCCCTCCACCGAGCCGCGCACGTCCTCGGGGACCGCCACCGTCACAATCCCGCGCACCTCCTCGCGCAGGGCGGCGACCTCGGAGTCGCCGGGCGGATCGGAGTGGAGGTGGCGCTCGGTCTGGCGCACCGAGCCGGACTGGGTGGAGACGTGGAACTCGGGCGCGGCGCCGGCGCGGCCGACCACGAACTCGGTGCTGCCGCCGCCGATGTCCACCACCACGGTCCGCCCGCCCGGGGGCCGCGCCGCTGTGGTGCCCAGGAAGGTGAGCCGGGCCTCCTCGTCGCCGGAGATGGTGCGCGCGTCGATCCGGTAGCGCTCGCGCAGCGCCGCCCGGAACTCCTCGCCGTTGGCGCTGTCGCGGACGGCGCTCGTCGCGACGGCCACGGTGCGCTCCGCCTCCAGGTCGTCGATCGCCTCGCGGTACTCGGCCACGACGGCGAACACGCGCTCCATGGCCTCGTCGGCGAGGCGGCCGGTCGCGTCCACCCCCTGCCCCAGCCGGGTGACGGTGGTGCGCCGGTCGAGCTCGGTCAGGCCCCCGTTCTCCGCGTCGGCGACGAGCAGGCGGGTGGAGTTCGTCCCGAGATCGACCACGGCGATGCGCATGGGGCGGTAGCCTCTCATCCGTGGGCCTGTTCGGGACGTCACGTGAGCGCCAGGAGCCGCGCGCGCCGGTGCGGGCGGACGAGCTGGCGGAGATGGAGCTCGAGAACCACGCGGGCGAGTGGCGCCGGCTCGGCGACTACTGGCACGACGGCCCCGCGGTCCTGGTCTTCCTCCGCCACTACGGCTGAATTCACTGCCGAGCGCACGCGGTGCAGTTGCACCGCGACCGGGAGAAGTTCGACGCCGCCGGCGCGCGGCTGGTCGTGATCGGCCAGGGCACGCCCCGCCACGCCGACCACTTCCGCGAGCAGTTCGACGTCCAGGGGCTGGAGATCCTGGTGGACCCCGACCGCGCGGCCTACGCGGTCGCGGGCGCGAAGGTCGCCACGCTCGGCGAGCTCTTCGGCCCCCGCTCGGTGGTGGCGGGCCTGAAGCGGACCGCGACCGACCGGGTGGTCCAGGGGACGGTGCAGGGCCACGCGGCCCAGCTCGGCGGCGTGCTGGTGGTGGCGCCGGGCGGCGAGGTGGCCTGGGCGCACATGGCCGAGCACGCCGGCGACAACCCCCCGAACGACGAGGTCCTCGAGGCCGTGAGGGCCGCCGCGGGCGGTTGATGGCGCCGCGGCGCGCCGCTAGAATTCTCGGTCGCGACGCGGGGTGGAGCAGTCAGGTAGCTCGTCGGGCTCATAACCCGAAGGTCGCGGGTTCGAATCCCGCCCCCGCTACCTAATCGGAGGCGACGAGAGTCGCCGACGACGAAGCAGAGGCTCTCGAAAGAGGGCCTCTGTGTTTTTCCGCTCTCAGCAAACCCGCTGGTGCGAGGCACCGGCGGCGGCGAGAACGGCACGGCCGGTCGGTTTCGCGGCGCCGTGGTGTCCTTACGTGTGATGACCGACGAGCTCGAACGCGCACGCGCGGGGGACGAGGAGGCCTTTCGCCGGCTCACCGAGCCGCACCGGCGTGAGCTGCAGGTGCACTGCTACCGGATCCTCGGCTCGGTCCAGGACGCCGAGGACCTCGTACAGGAGACGCTGCTCGCGGCGTGGCGCGGCCTCGAGTCGTTCGAGGGCCGAGCCTCGGTGCGGTCCTGGCTCTACCGGATCGCCACCAACCGCTGCCTGAACGTGCTTCGCGACCGCAGCCGCCGTCCACAGGAGGTGCCACCGATGGCCGAGGCCCCCGAGCCGACTCGCAGGGTCGAGCCGATCTGGCTGGAGCCCTACCCCGACATCCTGCTCGACGACATCCCGGACCACGCCGCGGGCCCGGAGGCCCGCTACGAGACGCGCGAATCGATCGAGCTCGCGTTCATCGTCGCCCTCCAGCACCTGCCGCCCCGCCAGCGCGCCGCGCTCGTGCTGCGCGACGTGCTCGGGTTCCAGACCGCCGAGGTGGCCGAGATGCTCGACGCCGGCGAGGCCTCGGTCAAGGGCGCGCTGCAACGCGCGCGGGAGTCCGTGCGCGAGCGGCTGTCCGCCGCCGACCGGGAGC
>JALZEZ010000121.1 GCA_030861775.1 Actinomycetota bacterium | reverse complement strand
GCTCGACCCGGCCTGCAAGCCCGGCGGCCGCGGCGTGGTGCGCGAGACGCTGCGCACGACCGACGCGGTGGTCGAGGACGCCGTGTCGGCGGACCTGCGCGCCGCCCGCTAGCCCGCCGCGGCGATAGCGCGCTCGACGAAGCGCAGCGCCTCGGTCTGGAGCTCGAGGTCGTGCTGGATCGAGCGGTGGTGGCCGCCCGGCATCAGCAGGAGGCGCTTTGGCTCGCCGGCGGCCTCGAACAGCTCCTGGGAGATCGTGTACGGCACGCTCTCGTCCCCCTGGGCGTGCATCAGGAGCAGGGCGGTCCGGGGTGACAGGGAGGCCGCCGCGGCGCGCAGGTCGACCGACTCGAGCCAGGCCTCCAGCCCGGCGCGGTCGGCCCTGAACTCGAAGCCGCCGCGCAGGCCGCGCAGCAGGAAGTCCTCGGGCGCCGGGCAGATCGCCACCACCGCGTCCACGTCGCCGTCCGCGGCGGCGGCCTGGATGGCCATGAAGCCACCCATGCTCGACCCGCGCAGGGCGATCCGCGGCGCGCGGCCGCGCACCAGCTCGCACATGGCCAGCACGTCGTCCAGCGCGCCCGCCCCGAGGTCGCCCTCCGAGCGCCCGTGCCCGCGCTGGTCGAAGGCCAGGGCGACCATGTCGTGGGCCACGGCGGTCCGGGCGAAGTCGAAGTGGCTCTCCTTGGCCGAGCTCGCGCCGTGCACGATCACGATCCCCGCGCGCGGCTCCCCGGCGGGCTCGAACAGCGCGTAGGCGAGCCCGTCGCGGGTGCCCAGCTCCGGAAGCTGGGGAAGAGGGTGCTTCATACTCTGCGCGATTATGGCCTCGCTGGAGGAACGCGGAGGCGTCGGCACCGGCGTCTCCCACGTCTACCCGCTCGGGTCCCGCCTGAACGAGGCGGGCCGGCTCGAGGTGGGCGGCTGCGACCTGGTCGAGCTGGCCGAGGAGTTCGGCACCCCAGCCTACGTCTACGCCGAGGACGACCTCCTCGCGCGTGCGCGCGCGTACGTGGACGCCTTCCGGGCCCACACCGACCGCTTCGAGGTGGTCTACGCCAGCAAGGCCTTCCCGTGCACGGCGGCCTACCGGCTGCTGGCCGGGGAGGGCCTGGCCTGCGACGTGGCCTCCGGCGGCGAGCTGTACCTGGCCCTGCGCGGCGGGTTCGCCCCCGAGCGCATCTACATGCACGGCAACAACAAGAGCGACGCCGAGCTCCGGCAGGCCGTCGAGGCCGGGGTGGGCACGATCGTCGTCGACTCCTTCCACGAGCTCGAGCGGCTCGAGCGGATCGCGCCGGGGCAGCGGATCATGCTGCGGGTCACGCCCGGCATCACGCCCACGACGCACTCCTACATCACCACCGGGCAGGTGGACTCGAAGTTCGGCTTCGGGCTCGACGACGTGCCGCGGGCGATCGAGAGCGTCGGCCGCCTGGAGCTGCGCGGGCTGCACGCCCACCTCGGGTCGCAGATCTTCGAGCTGGAGCCGTTCGAGCGGCTGGCCGAGGTGCTCACGAAGATCGGCGACTACCCGCTGCTCAACCTCGGCGGGGGGCTCGGCATCGCCTACACGAGCGACGACGAGCCGCCGCGGATCGAGGAGTACGTCGAGACGCTGGTCCGCTCTGCGCCGGACGGCGTCACGATCCTGTGCGAGCCCGGCCGCTCGCTGGTGGGGAACGCGGGCGTGACGATCTACCGGGTGGGCACGGTCAAGCGGATCCCGGACGTGCGGACCTACGTGGCGGTGGACGGCGGCATGTCCGACAACCTGCGCCCGATGCTCTACGGCGCCCGCTACGAGGCGGACATCGCCGACCGCACGGGCGGCGACGACGTGGTGACGATCGCCGGCAAGCACTGCGAGTCCGGCGACGTGCTGGCGCGCGACGTGCGGCTGGCCGACCCGCGCCCCGGCGACGTGCTGGTCATGCCGGCCACCGGCGCCTACGGCCACGCGATGGCCAACAACTACAACGGCATCCCGCGGCCGCCGGTGATCTTCTGCAAGGACGGCGAGGCGCGGGTCGTCGTGAGGCGCGAGACCCTCGAGGACCTGGCGGCGCGTGACGCCGTTTAGGGTCGGCCTGCTCGGCCACGGGACGGTCGGCTCGTCCTTCCACGAGCTGCTGGAGGAGCGCGCCGGGGCGATCGAGGCGTCGGTCGGGCGGCGGCCGGAGATCGCCGGCGTGCTGACCCGCTCGCGGGGCGAGGTGGACGAGATCGTCGCCGGCAGCGACCTGGTGGTCGAGCTGATCGGCGGGGTGGAGCCCGCCCGCGAGTACATCCTGCGCGCGATGGCGGCCGGCAAGCACGTGGTGACCGCCAACAAGGCCGTGCTCTCGCAGCACGGCGAGGAGATCTACGACGCCGCCCGCCAGGCCGGCGTGCAGCTCCGCTTCGAGGCGGCCGTGGGCGGCGTCGTGCCGGTGATCCGGGTCATCCACGAGACGCTCGCCGCCGCCCACGTGGACCGCGTGCACGGGATCGTGAACGGGACCACCAACTTCATCCTCACCGAGATGACGCGCACCGGCGCGAGCTACGACGAGGCGCTGGCCGAGGCGCAGCGGCTGGGCTACGCCGAGGCCGATCCCACCGAGGACGTCAGCGGCCGCGACGCGGCGGCGAAGATGGCGATCATCGCCCGGCTCGCGTTCAACGCGCCGGTGCACCTCGACCACGTCTCGTACGAGGGGATCGAGTCGATCGCCGCCACCGACATCGAGTACGCGAAGGAGCTGGGGCTGTCGCTCAAGCTGGTGGGCACCGCCGAGCGGCTCGACGGCGGCGTGTCCGTGCGCGTGCACCCGACCTTCCTCTACGGCGCGCACCCGCTGGCGTCGGTGAACGGCTCGTTCAACGCGGTCACGATCGAGTCGCCGGCGATCACCGAGATCACGCTGTCGGGGCCGGGCGCGGGCGGGCCGCAGACCGCCTCCGCCGTGCTCGGCGACGTGATCTCGGCCATGATCCCGCCGCCCATGCTGCCGGCGCCGGCCGAGGACGTGCCGCTGGTGCAGGACGTGGAGTCGTCGTTCTACCTGCACATGGAGGTGGCCGACCGGCCCGGCGTGCTGGCCCAGATCGCGGAGATCCTCGGGATGCAGGGCGTGTCGGTGAAGTCGGTGGTGCAGAAGGGGCTGGGCGACGACGCCCGGCTCGAGATGGTCGTGCACCCGGTCTTGGAGTCGAACTTCAAGGCGGCCGTGGACCTGATCGGGCGGCTCGACTTCCTGCGCGCGCCGCCGCGCACGATCCGCGTGATCGAGGAGCTGTTCGACTGAGCGTCTGGGACTATCGCGAGCGGCTTCCGGTCGAGCCCCTGGTGACGCTCGGGGAGGGCGGGACGCCGCTCGTGCCGGCGCCGGAGCTGTCGCGCCGCACCGGCGCGGACGTCTGGCTCAAGATCGAGGGCGCCAACCCGACCGGCTCGTTCAAGGACCGCGGGATGACCGTGGCCGTGTCCGCGGCGGTCTCGGAGGGGGCCGAGGCGGTGGTCTGCGCCTCCACCGGGAACACCGCGGCCAGCGCGGCCGCCTACGCGGCGCGGGCCGGGCTGCGCGGCGCGGTGATCGTGCCCGAGGGCAAGATCGCGACCGGCAAGCTGGCCCAGGCGCTGATGCACGGGGCGCGGGTGGTGGCCCTGCGCGGGAACTTCGACGAGGCCCTGCGGCTGGTGCGCGAGCTGGTCGACCGCAACCCGATCGCGCTGGTCAACTCGGTCAACCCGTACCGGATCGAGGGCCAGAAGACCGGCGCCTTCGAGGTCTGCGACCAGCTCGGCGAGCCGCCCGACGTGCTCTGCATCCCGGTCGGGAACGCGGGCAACGTGACCGCCTGGTGGAAGGGCTTCGGCGAGTACGGCGTGGCACCGCGGCTGCACGGCTACCAGGCCGAGGGGGCGGCGCCGCTGGTGCACGGGGCGCCGGTGGAGAACCCGGAGACGGTGGCCTCGGCCATCCGGATCGGCAACCCGGCGCGCTGGGAGGAGGCGATGGACGCCTTCACCTCCTCGCGGGGCGAGGTGCGGGCTGTCTCCGACGACGAGATCCTCGCCGCTTACGCGCTGCTCGGCCAGCGCGAGGGCGTGTTCTGCGAGCCGGCCTCGGCGGCCTCGGTGGCCGGGCTGCTCAGGTACGGCGCGGAGGGCCGGGTGGTGTGCGTGCTCACGGGTCACGGGCTGAAGGACCCCCAGACCGCGCTGGCGAGCGCCGCGCCGGTGGTGCCGTGCGAGCCGTCGATCGAGGAGGTCGAGAAGGCGGTGCTCGACTCGTGAGGCGGCGGCGGCTGGTGCGGGTGCCCGCCTCGACCGCCAACCTGGGGCCGGGCTACGACGCGCTGGCCGCGGCCGTGGGGGTGTACCTGGAGCTCGAGGTGGAGGAGACCGGGGCCTTCTCGGTCGAGTGCGACGTGCCGGGCGTCCCGCTCGACGCCGGCAACCTCTGCGTGCGCGCCTTCGCCTCGCTGCACGAGGAGGTGGACGGGCTCGCGTTCCGGATCCGCTCGGAGATCCCGCTGTCGGCGGGGCTCGGGTCCTCGGCGGCGGCGATCGTGGCCGGGCTGGTGGCGGCGGACTCGATGTACGAGCTCGACGCGCCGCTGTTCGAGCTGGCCGCCGCGCTTGAGGGCCACCCGGACAACGTGGCCGCCGCGCTGCTCGGCGGGTTCGTGATCTGCGCCGGCGACGAGCCGGAGCGGTTCGACCCGGCCCCGGGCATCGAGGGCGTGCTGGCCATCCCGCCCGACCCGGTCCCTACCGAGGCGGCCCGCGCGGCGCTGCCGGACGAGGTGCCGCTCGCCGACGCGGTCCACAACGTCGCGCACGCGTCGCTGCTGATCCTCGGCCTCACCGCGGGCGACCTCTCGCAGGTGGGCCGCGGGCTCTCGGACCGCGTCCACCAGCCGCGCCGCGAGCACCTCTACCCGCGCTCGATGGAGCTCCTGGGCCGCGCGCCCGAGCTGGGCGCGATCGGCGCCACGATCTCCGGCGCCGGCCCGGCGGTGCTCTTCTGGTGCCACTGGCAGGCGACCGGCAACGTGTTCGAGGCGATCCGCTCGGCCGCCCCCGAGTGCGACGTGCGGCGCGTGCAGTTCGTGCCGGGCGGCGCGGACGTCCGCGCCCTGTAAAAAAGGGGTCTGACCCCTTTTTAACGCTTCTGTAACACTCGCTCCAGGGGCCGGGCCGGCTCAGCTCGCGAAGGCGCCCCACCGCGAAATTTCTGTAGTACACTCCCGCGCCGTCTACACCCCGGCGGGGGAACCGGGGGAAAGCGGGGGGTTCAGATGAAGCGAGTGGTGATCGCGTTCGCATTCGCGTGCGCGGGTTTGCTCTGCGGTCACGCGTCTTCGGCGTCGGCCGCGGAGGACGTGTGGGTCGATGTCAAGTGCGAGGGCACGGCGACCTGGCAGGTGACGATCAGCCTCACGGGCGCGAGCTTTGCCGATCGCTCGATCGACAGCGTGGTGTGCAAGCAGCTGCACGCGCGGGTCGAGGACGACGGGAACTTCGACATCGAGACATGCGACTGCGGGTTCAGCGGGTCGTACCGGCTGAACCTCTTCGGCGCGGGGGTGACCGGCAGCACGGCGTTCGTGGGCGTGGCGACGGGCGCCGACCGCAGCGGTCCGGTGGTGATCGCGAACGCCGAGTCGCTGAGCGCGACGCTCGCGGGCGCGAACGCCGCCGCCCCGAGCCATCAGAACGAGGTCCACACCCCGAACGGGAGCTGCGGTCCGAACTGCTACCGGACCAGGGTGGTCTGGAACAGCGTCAACTAGACGGGGGCGCACCCGTGTAGGTACGGGAGGCCGGTCGCGGGAGTGTTACGCGGGCGCCAGCTCGGCCCGCAGCTCCGCCACGCGGCCGGTCTCCTCGTCCATCCCCACGCGCTCCAGCACCTCGATGGCGAGGCCCAGGTAGTCGTCGCCCAGCTCCGGGCGGTAGTCGAGGATCGAGACGCCGCGCTCGGCGGACTCGGCGTAGCGGATCGACTGGCGGATGACCGACTCGAAGACCTTCTCGCCGAAGCGCTCCTTGAGCTGGACCAGCGCCTCGCGCGAGTGGATCGTGCGCAGGTCGGCGATGTTCAGCACCACGCCCAGCCACTCGAGGTCGGGGTGGAGGTTCTCCTTGGCCAGCTCGATGATCTCGAGCGCCTGCTCCACGCCCTGGAGCGAGAAGTACTGGGCCTCGGTGGAGATCAGGGCGTAGTCGGCCGCCACTACGGCGTTGACGGTCAGGAGGCCGAGCGCCGGCGGGCAGTCGATCAGGATCACGTCGTGGCGGCGGCCCACGTCGCGGAGCGCCCGCCGCAGCGTCATCTCGCGGCCCATCTTGCCGCTGAGGATCAGCTCGGCCTCGGCCAGCCCCAGGTTCGCGGGCACGATCCCGTTGTGGATCGCGTCGGCGGCCTTGGTCTTGCCGCCGAGCACGTCGGCGATCGTCGGGTCGGCGTCGGCCGGCACGTCGAAGTAGTCGGAGAGGTTGCCCTGCGGGTCGAGGTCGACGGCGAGCACGTCGAGCCCGATCCGGCTGAAGACGTCGTACAGCGTCCGGGTCGTCGTGGTCTTGCCGGTTCCGCCCTTCTGGGAGAGGACGGCGATCGTGATGGCCATGGCGGCCGAATATACGCGCCCGCCGCGGGAGAGGCGAGCGCGGGGCGTCAGCAGCTCGAGTAGACGGCCCAGCTTTCGTTCAGCGCCACCTCGCGAAAGCCCGGCGGCGCGCCGAGCTGGCGCCGCTGGAACGTGCGCGCGGTGGCCAGGCGCCGGTCCACGTAGCGCGCCGGCCCGAGCTGGTAGAGGCGCGCCACGCCCGCGTTGCGCGGCCGGAGGAACGTCCCCCGCCGGGGCGCCCGGCGCCCGCGCCGGTGGACGCGGGTGGGGTCGCGCTCGAGGGCGACGGCCACGTGCGGCAGCATCCGCGCGTCCTCGACGACGACCGGCGGGCAGGCCGTGGCCGCGGCCCGGACCGGGCCCGCGCGGGCGAGCTCGCGCAGGTCGTCGTGGAGCGCGTGTCGGTCGCCGGTCAGTGACCGCTGCTGCTCGATCAGGTCGTAGGTGGCGGGGACGTCGAGCGCGACCAGGACCGCCAACACCGCGCCGCCCGCGATCCAGGCGGTCCGGAGCCTCCCGGAGGCGTGCCCGGGGCCGCCCAGGACGAGGGCGGCGAAGAGCGCCAGGCCGATCGCGGAGGGCAGCACGTAGCGGCTGAGCAGCGGGAGATCGGCGATCCCCAGCGCCACGAACGTGGCCATCCCGACCGCGGTGATCGCCGCCGGTATCAGCGACCGCTCGTACAGGAGCCACATGCCGAGCACGATCCCCGCGAGCCCGCCCACGAGCAGCGGCGTGCGGAGCACGGCCTCGAGGAACTCGGGCAGCGCGGTCACGGCGTTCTCCAGCCCCCGGGGCCGGAAGACCTCCTCCGCGATGCGCTGCGTGCCGTGCAGGGAGAACAGCGGGTCGCCCTCGACCGCGAGGTCGGTGAGGGCCCAGACGACGGGTGCGATCGCGACCAGGCCGGCCACGCGCAGCCGCTCGCGCCACCCGGCGCCGAGCATCAGGTAGAGGCCGTATGCGCCCGCGAACAGCCACCCCTCGGGGCGCAGCAGCCCGGCCGCCGCCACGAGCAGCAGGACCGCCATTCCGCGGCGCGGTCGGCGCACCTCGAGCACGGCTCCCCAGACGATCAGGGCCAGGAACGGGACGTCGACGAACGCCTCCAGCGTCTCGTTCACGAGCAGCGGCCGGGTACCGAGGATCAGCGCGAACAGCGCCCCGACCGGGGGCGAGAAGATCTCGCTCCCGAGCCGGTAGGCGCCCCAGACGAGAGCGCCCAGCGCCACGAAGGTGATCGCGACCATGGCCTCCCAGGCGCCCTCGCCCAGCAGCGACACGGGGACCGATGCGAGGTTCGCCAGCGGGTGCGGCGTGGGGCTGCCGGGGTGGTCGTAGTCGGGCATGCGCCCGTCGGCCAGCTCGTGACCCCAGAGCATCGCGTACGAGGCGTCGTAGCCGATGTCGCCCACGCCGTACGCGAGCCGCGCCAGGAAGGCGATCGCGAGCACGGCCGCGACCGGTCCGATCCGGCGCACGCTCAGCACGCCGAGTAGACGACCCAGGAGCGGTTCGCCGCCACGCGGCGGAGACCGCGCTCCGGGAGCCGCTGGAGGCGAACGGGGCGGATCCGGCTGCCGAGGTTGTCGTCGATGAGCCGCTGCGGCCCGCTCTGGTACACGTGCGCCACCGCCACGCTGGCGGGGCGGATCAGCGTGCCCTCCGCCCGGATCGGCAGCGGGCGCTTGTCGACGGCGCCGTGCTCGACGCCCAGCTCGATCGTCACCGGCGGGATCATCCGCGGGTGCTCGACCCGGATCGGCGGGCACGCCTCGGCCGCCGCGCGCACCGGCCGCGAGCCGGCCAGCGAGCGCAGGTCGGCGCTCAGGTCGTGCCGCTCCGAGGTCAGCCGGCGCTGCTCGGCGATCAGGTC
>JALZEZ010000380.1 GCA_030861775.1 Actinomycetota bacterium | reverse complement strand
CCATCACGTCGGGCGACCTCCTGATCGACGGCGTCCGCATGAACGATGTCGACCCCGCCAGGCGCGACGTGGCCATCGTCTTCCAGAACTACGCGCTCTATCCGCATATGAGCGTGCGGCAGAACCTCGAATACGGCCTCAAGAACCGCGGCACGCCGCGCCCCGAGATCGACACGCGCGTCAAGGAGGCCGCGCGCATCCTCGAGATCGCGCGCAAGGAGGCCGACGAGCGGGTGGCCCGCGCCCAGCAGGCGGCCGACGAGGCCCTCCGCCAGGCCGAGGCCATCTCCACCGGCCTCCGCCGCCTGGGTGAGTCGCTCGAGGGCCAGGCGGAGCGCATACTTCGCGACGTGCAGGCGGGGCACCGGCGACTGATGGCGGACCTGCGGGTGGAGCTGCCCGCTCGCGAGCCGGCCCCGCGCGAGCCTGCCCGGGAACCCGACGACTCTCGGGACCGGGAGCTCCTCTCGGCCGTCCAGCAGGGGGTCCGCAAGCGCGGCGGCGGCGGCGGCAGCGGCGGCGGCTCGCGCGGCAACCCGTTCGACGACCTCGAGGTCCCGGACTGGGCGGAGCGCAAGCGGTGACGACGGGGGTCGCGCGGCCCCTCCCCCACGTGCAGGAGCCGCTGTCCGATGGGGAGGTCGCCCTTCGCGAGTGGCGGCGCAAGGACATGCCGGCGATGATCGCCATGCTCCAAGACGAGGCGATCGTGCGCTGGACGCGCGTGCCGCACCCGTACGGGGAGCGCGACGCCCTCGACTACCTCGCCCGCGGCGACGCCGAGCGCGAGCGCGGCGAGGGCATCAACCTGGCCGTCGTCGACGCCGACGACGGCGCCCTGCTCGGTTCGCTGTCGGTCCGGATCGCCTCGTGGGCGGACCTGCGCGCCCAGCTCGGCTACCTGGTCGGCGCGCACGCGCGCGGGCGCGGCGTCGCCCCGCGCGCGATCCGGCTGGCCACCCACTGGGGCTTCCAGACGCTCGGGCTGGAGCGCGTCGAGATCCTCGTCCACCCCGAGAACGAGCCCTCCCAGCGCGCCGCCGAGAAGGCCGGCTTCACGCGCGAGGGCATCCTCCGCTCCTACACCCGGGTGAAGGCCGAGCGCTTCGACATGTGGTCGTTCTCGGCGCTGCCGGGCGAGCTGACCGGCTAGTCGCGCGCCACGCCCGAGCGGCGCAGCACCGACACCGCGTACGCGTCGGGGCGGAAGTTCAGGATCCGGTCGCCGGAGAGTTCGATCCCGTCGGTCACGCGGGTGGGGTCGAACACGAGCACGTCGCTGCCGTGCTCGCGCGTCGTGTCGAGGCCGGTCAGCTCGATGGTGCCGAGCTCCACCTGCTCGCGCTCGTCGGGCCACGGAACGGTGGGGTCGTCCACCGCGTCCCCCTCCTCCGCCAGCCGCGCGTACAGCGTGAAGCGGACCGGCCCCTGCTCGAGCCGGGCCCGGATGTCGCTCTGGAGGTAGTCGGGCGCCAGCCCGTCGATCTCCTCCTCCGGCACGTTCTCGACGCCCGCCTCGGGCTCGATCCGGTAGCGCGCCCAGCGCTCGCCGAGCCGGAAGGCGTGGATCGAGTTGAAGGCGCAGGTGGCGTAGCTGCGCGGCGGGACCATCATCGGGAGGATCTGCTGGAGGGCGGCCCCGGTCTCCGGATGCTCGCCGATGAACGCCCCGATGCGCTCCATGTCCGGCTGGCCCGTCTCCGGGTCCGGCTTGCGCGCCCGCACGAACTCCACGAAGTCCTCCGGGGTCCGCACGAAGAAGCACGGCAGGGTGAGCGAGACGATGTCGGTCGTGCTCCCGTCCGGGAGGTAGAACTTGATCGCCATCCCGCGGCCCTCGGTGCGCTCGTTGTCGGGCGCGGTGGGATTGCCGCTGCCGTTCGAGAGGCGCACGGTCACGCGCACGGGGTCGCCCGCGAAGTGCGCCGCGCTCGAGAGCTGGGCCGCCTCCGGGGTCGGGGTGAACGTGCCCGCGCACAGCGTCCCCTTCGCGTGCGCGGCGCGGTGGCCGTCGAAGCGCCCACTGACGTCGTTGATCGCGTCGACCGCCTGCTCGGCGAGGTCGCTCATCGTCACCGCCTTCCGAGGATCTCGTTGACCTGGTGATAGGTGCCGCGGTTCTGCCACGGGAACGGCGGCGTCTCGATCGCCCCGGCCGTGGTCGGCTCGTTCTGCACGCATGCCCGCGGCCGCGTCAGCGGGCAGGTGGCCGGATACTTCCACTGCGTCACGTCGCTGCCGCGGTCGGAGGAGATCGCCTGCACCGCCTGGCGCAGCGAGTGCAGCAGGATCGCCCGGCAGCGCCGCTGCACGACCGAGCGCGACGTACCGCGCGTGGGCTGCACCGTCGGCTGCCCGCCGCAGTAGTAGCGCGAGTAGCGGCCGCGCACCTTGCGCCCGAGCACGTTGCGGAGGTCCTTCTGCACGTGGGTGGACCAGTCCCAGCCGAACCCGCCGAGGCCGAGCACGCGGTCCTCCACCTGCCGGAACAGGTCCGGGCCCAGCTCGGGCTGGAATGCCTGCTGCACGAAGCGCGGCCACCAGGCATCCATCAGGATCACCGCGGCGCTGTGCTCGTAGACGTTGTCGCCGTCCACGTCGAGCCGGTTGCCGCCATCGGCCCGCCAGGCGTCGATCAGCCGCAGCATCTTCTCGTCGCGCCCCTGCGCACGCCCGATCACGCGGCGCATCCAGCGGTAGGGCTCCTCCGGGCGCAGGTCGCCGGTGGCGGCGCGGTTGACCGAGCGGGTCAGCCCGACCAGGTCGGTCTTCCCGCCCTTCACGCGCAGCTCGTCCTGGAGCCGCCGGTGGAGCAGCAGCGCGTGGTGCACCGGGCCGTCGCCCCACTCGGTGGGCCCCTTGCGCCAGCCCACCCCCTCCTTGTTGTTCCAGGAGATGACGATCTCGTCGGTGGCCCGCGGGCGGTTGCCGGGCGGGATCGTCTCGAAGGTGTAGTCGTCGGGGTCGAAGCCGACCCAGTCGCCGCTGCCGTCGCCGTTGAAGGGGAGGTCGACGTCGCTGCCGGGCGCGTGCTTCTGGAAGTTGCCGGACTGGAGGAACCCGACCTCGTCGCGGTTCGCGTAGAACCAGTTCTCCGTCCCCGGGAACGGGCTCATGATCTTCATGAACCCGCGCAGGCTGCGGGCGTCGTTCTCGGCCAGCCGCATGAACGGCAGCGCCGCGTCGAGCTCGTGGAAGTTCACGCCCTTGGCCTTGGCCAGCGCGACCGGGCGCCCGTTCACGGTGGCGAACGCGAAGACGGGGCCGTGGACCGAGCGCATCGTCCGGTGGGTGATGCGCTCCGGCGGGCTCGGGTCGACCGGCGAGACCGGCGTGGTGACCGACTGGTCGCGCATCGTGAACGGCCGGCACTGGCCCTTGTACGTGTAGTGGGTGCTCTTGTCGCTCGGCGGCGAGCCGTCCGGGTTGCAGAGGAACTCGACGAACGTGTCCTGGTTGTCGCCGTTGGCGCTCGTCCCGCTCCAGACGAAGTCGATCCCGTGACCGATCAGCGGCCACGGGGCGGCGCCGGGGAAGGTGACGCCGGCCACGTCGATGCCCCCGCCGTGCAGCTCGTACTCCACGAAGATCTGCGGCGACCAGTAGTCAACCTGCGGCCCGGCGGCGAACAGCCCGCGCCCCGTGCGCGAGAGCTGCTTCGGGACCAGCACCGCGTTCGACATCTCGTCCGGCAGCGCCGCCTTCAGCCCGTTCACCGAGCGCACCCAGGCGGGCAGGCCGGCGCCGCTCTCG
>JALZEZ010000379.1 GCA_030861775.1 Actinomycetota bacterium | reverse complement strand
GTGCTGCTCACGGGCATCCGCAGCCGCGCGCCGCGCGCGCCCGCGGGCAGCGAGATGTTCGCGCGCGCGAGCGTGAGGACCGCCCGCTTGCCCGACCGCGTGCGGTACTTCTTCGAGGTCACCAGCCGCAGCCGGCCCACGCAGCGCTCGCCGGAGAGGCACGACACGCGCACGGTCGTGCGGCCGCGACGATCGACGAACAGCGAGTCGCGCTGGATGCTCAGGTTCCCGAGCGGCCGGAAGCCGGCGCCGGTGCCGGGCAGCCGCTCGGCCGGAGCCGGCGGGGGCCGCTTGATCGTGACCCTGTAGAGGTCCACGGTGCCGCGCCCGCCGTCGCCGATGTAGAAGTCGCCGGTCGCGCCCCAGTAGGTGAAGCTGCCGTCGGGGTTGCGGTCCACCTTCCAGATCGCCGACACCCACTGGTTCGCGTTCGCGGGGATGTGGTAGCCGATCTCGTTGAACTCGATCGTGCCGTCGGAGTTCTCCTCGAAGTCGATGATCTTCGTGCCCTGCGCGTACCAGCCCATGAAGATCCGGTTCTGCCCCGGTATCTGGTGGAAGACGTGCGCGGTGCAGAGCGCGGCCTGCGGCTCGGTCCGGATCGGCGTGCGGTGGATGGCCTTGCCGCCGTTCGGGTTGCGCGCGTACGAGGTGAACGCCTCCTCCGCGTTGGCCGGGTGCTTGGTCAGCAGGCGGTCGGTCCGGTAGGCGTGGATGCCGCCGTTGCCGGTCGGGTTGTCGGCGCCTGGGCTGCACGAGGCGCCCGGCGGAGCGACGCCGCCGCCGCGCTCGTCGGTCGCGAGGATGTAGCGCCCGGAGTGGGTCAGCTCGCCCTCGTGGCTGAAGTCGATGTCCTGGCTCGACGGGAAGTTCGGCGTGGCCGACTCCTGGGTGATCTCGCGGCCCTGGTGGTAGGCGCTGCCGAGCCACTTCACGCCGGCCAGGCTGGGTGCGCCGATCGCGTTCCACGCGGGGACGGTGAGCGCCTGGTTGTTCTCACCGGTCACGCAATCGACGATCTTCGCCCCGGTGGCGAGCTGCGGCGGCGACGAGCTGTCGCGCACGCGGCACGGCAGCGGCTGGCCGCGCGGCTTGTCGTCGAGGTAGTTGTTGGGCGTGCCGCGGTCGTCGAACGCGCCCTTCATGTCGAAGAGCATCGTCGCGTTGCCGGCCGCGCAGACCAGGCGGTCGTCGGGGTAGACCTCGAGCTCGTGACAGCCGAACAGCCCGTTCGACGTGTCCTTGTTGTTCGTGTGCCCGCGGGCCATGTCGAGGTTGTCGTAGCGGTAGCGGTAGACCTGCGGGCGGCAGGCCTGGCGCTTGGCCTCGACCGAGGTGCCCGCCGGGAAGTCCATGCACGAGGAGATGTCCACGACCTCCCAGCCGTCGAGGTCGTTCGCCTCGGTCGTGTCGTTCAGCCGCTGCGTGCCGTCGGCGTTCACGCCGACCCCGTCCGAGGTGACCGCGTAGGCGATGTGCGGGCGCCGGGGATCGACGTTGACGGTGTGCGCCTCGCCGATGTGGCTGGTCATGCCGATCGTCACCGGCTTGGCGGGGTCGGTCACGTCGACGATCTCGAGGCCGCCGCGCGGGGCGCCCGAGAAGCCGGCCGCCGTCCCCTGGTCGTGACAGCGCCCGCCGGCGTCGGTGGCGTCGATCAGGAGCTGGGTCTCGCGCCGGTCGGCGTTCTGGACGTCGGTGTTGAGGATCGTGTTGGCCTTCGGCGTGGCCTCGACGTCGTGCTGGAGGCCGAGCGCCGCGGAGGGGTTGCTGATGCACGAGGCGGTCGGCACGCCCGCCACGAAGCGGGGGTCGAACCTGTCGCCGTCGGCGAGCTGGAAGATCGACTGGCCGCCGGCGTTCGGGCCGGTGCCAAGGGTTCCGACCGACGCGTAGGTCTTGCCCCCGCGCTGGAAGAAGTCGATGTCGGTGTGCGGGTTGCCGGTCGGGAAGCTGGCCAGGAACTCCCACTGGACGCCCTCGATGCCGCCGGCCTGCGCGGCCATGGACGGCGTGCCCTGCGGGTTGAAGGTCGGCGGGGCGTGGTCGAGGCCCTCGTGGCCCGGGGCCAGCGCGGGCATGGCGAGGAGCGCCGCCGCCGCTGCGATCGCTGCGCCGAGACGGCGCGTGTTGGTGCGTGTGCCCCTCTGCATCCCCTGCGCGAGGAACGTTACCCGGATTCCGCGGCGGGGGAACCCACCGCTTGGGGGGATCCGAGCGCGGCGAGGAGGCTCTCGATCTCGCGCGCGACCTCCTTCATGGCGCCGCGCTGGTCCTCCGCCCGGGCGACCATCATCGCCCCCTCGCCCAGCGCGCCCATCAGCATGTGGGCGAGCGGGCCGGCCGGCCGGGGCGCGATCCGGCCGCTGTCGATCGCCTGTCGCAGCCCGTTCTCGATCATCGCCAGCGAGTACTGGGCGTCGAGCTCGCGGACGGTCTCCCAGCCCAGCACCGCCGGGGCGTCGAGGAGGCAGATGCGCTGCACCCCGGGGTCGAGAGTGGCCTCGAGGAAGGCGCGGCAGCCGGCGTGGAAGCCCTCCCAGGGGTCCGCCTCCGCCGCGTAAGCCTCCTGACACGCGCGCGCGAGCGTGCGCTCCCGGTCCTCGTAGACGGCCCGGAAGAGGTCGCGCTTAGAGCCGAAGTGGTGGTAGAGCGCGCCCTTGGTCACCCCGGCCTCGGCCACGACGTCGTCGAGCGAGGTGGCCTCGTAGCCGTCGGCCGCGAAGAGCCGGCGCGCCGCCTCGACGAGCTGCGCGGTGGTGGCTTCCGTCCGCTGCGCCTGGGTGCGGGTCACGCCGAGAGCGTATGTTCGCCGACGCGGCGCACGAAGGCGTGCACCAGGCGGACCGCGTCCTCGAGCGTGTCGTGGTCCACGTTCTCGGGCGTGTCGGTGGGCCAGTGGTAGTTGCTCGGGGACTTCCAGGGCTCGATCGAGCCCAGCAGCGCGGTGGGGAAGCCGGCCCGCATCGGGATCACGCCGTCGGTGCTGGTGCGGGCGCGGAGGCCGCGCCGCAGGTGGATGCCCTCGAGCTCGGCGGTCTCGGCCAGCAGGTGGCGCAGCCCGTCGTCGTAGTCCTCCATCCAGAGCGGGCCCTCGCCCTCGATCAGCGCCAGCTCGGGCGAGCCGACCATGTCGATCGTGATCCAGCTCGTGCGCTCGCGCGGGAGCGAGCCGAAGTGGCGGCGGCCCCAGGCGCGGATCCCCTCCTGGAAGGTCTCCTCCGACCCGGCCGAGACGAGCAGCACGCGCACGCCCTCCACCGGCCGTTCGCGCAGGCGGCGGGCCAGCTCGGTCAGGCAGGCGACGGCGGTAAGGTTGTCGTTGGCGCCCGGCACCACGGCGCGCCGCCGGATGTCGAGGTACGCGGCCAGGCCGAGGGCGGCGAGGGCGGTGCCGGCCCGGGCGAGCCCGCGGCTGCCGGTGAGCGCCCCCGCGACGACCGCCCCGTGCGCGCCGAGGGCGGGCCACCAGATCGGGAAGGCCGTGTCGGTGCGCTCGATCAGCTCGGGGCGGCGGCGCCAGACCTCACGCTGCACGCCGGGGTGGAAGATCAGGCCGCTGTGGGCGGCGTCGTGGTGGGCGAGCACGACGACGGTGCGCTCGCCCTCTGGGTCGCCGCACTCGGCGGTCACGTTCCAGGTCGTGCGGCGGGGGGTGGTGATCCGGCGGGCGAGGCGCGGGCCGTTCTGGATGTCGTCGGCCTGGGCGGCGAGGGTGGCGGCGGCCGCGAGCGCGGGCAGGGCACGGGCCCCGCGGG
>JALZEZ010000378.1 GCA_030861775.1 Actinomycetota bacterium | reverse complement strand
GGCACGGGCTCCGCGACGGACACGGGCCGCTAGCCGCCGGCGATCGGGGCCCGCATGATCACCGTGGCCGCGTCGCGCGGCAGCTCGCGCACCTGGTGCGCGTGGCCGGGCCCGTCGCTCACCACGCCCATGTAGCCGCGGTCGAGCTCACGCCGGAAGGTCTCGACGGCCTGCCGGTAGGCGGTGTCGTCCTCGGCGGTCCACTCCGCGAGCGTCGAATGGCCGGTGGAGTCCATGCGGATAAGTCGCGACATAGGGCGCCTCCTCTGAGAACGGAACGTCCGGCGATGATACGCCCCGGCACGGGCGCGCTTGTGTGATCCGTGGCCGCAGCGAGCGGCCACCGCTCAGCCGATCCGCTCGCGGATCATCCGCTGGACCTCGCCGCCGTCGGCGCGGCCCTTCGTCTCGCGCATCACGGCCCCGACGATCGCCCCGATCGCCTTGTCCGCGCCGCCGCGGATCTTCTCCACGGCGTCGGCGTTCTGCTCGATCGCCCGGTCCACGATCGCGCTCAGCTCGTCCTCGGCGGCCATGCCCAGCCCGCGCTCGCCGGCGATCGCCTCGGGGTCGCCGCCCTGCTCGGCCAGCACACCGAGCACCTCTTTCGCGGCCGACTGGGCGATCTGCTTGCCGGACACCATCGCCACGAGCTTGGCCAGCGCGGCGGGCTCCACGCGCGAGTCGGCCGGCTCCACGTCGCCCAGGCGCGCCAGCAGCTCGCCCACCACCCAGTTGGCGATGGCGGACGGCTCGGCCCCACCGTCCGCGGCGGCCACGGCCTCCTCGTAGTAGTCGCCCAGCTCGCCGCGGAAGGCGAGCAGCTTGGCCGTGGCGGCGGGCAGGCCCAGCTCGGACTCGAAGCGCTCCGCCCGGGCAGCCGGCAACTCGGGCAGCGCTTCCCGCGCGCGCTCGAGCATCTCCTCGGTCGGGGCGATCGGGACCAGGTCCGGCTCGGGGAAGTAGCGGTAGTCGTGCGCCTCCTCCTTCGAGCGCAGCGGGCTGATGTCGCCGCTCTGGGGGTCGAAGTGGAGCGTCTCCTGGATCACCTGGCCGCCGCCGCGCAGGATCGCCTCCTGGCGGGCGATCTCGGCCTCGATCCCGCGCTCGAGGAAGCGGAACGAGTTCATGTTCTTCAGCTCGGCCTTGGTGCCGAACTCGGTCTGGCCGACCGGGCGGATCGACACGTTCGCGTCCACGCGGAGCGAGCCCTCCTCCATGTTCACGTCGGAGACGCCGAGGCGCCTGAGCGTGGCGCGCAGGAGGCGGGCCCACTCGGCCGCCTCCGGGGCGGAGCGCAGGTCGGGCTCGCTCACGATCTCGACCAGCGGCGTGCCGCCGCGGTTGAAGTCCACGACGCTCGCCTCGGCCCCGTGGATGCGCCCGGAGGTGCCCGCGTGCACCAGCTTGGCCGCGTCCTCCTCCAGGTGCACGCGGTGCACGCGCACGTCGCCCAGGCGGCCGGTCGATCCCAGCGGGATGTCGTACTGGGAGATCTGGTAGCCCTTCGGGAGGTCGGGATAGAAGTAGTTCTTGCGGTGGAAGATCGACCGCGGCGCGACCTCGCAGCCCAGCGCCATCGCGATCATCAGCCCGAAGTGCACCGCCTCGGCGTTGGTCACGGGCAGCGTGCCGGGGTGGCCGAGGCAGACCGGGCAGGTGCGCGTGTTGGGCTCCTCGCCGAACGACAGCTCGCAGCCGCAGAACATCTTCGTGCGGGTCTTGAGCTGGACGTGGATCTCGAGGCCGATGACCGGCTCGTAGTGGCGATCGGCGAGCGGGTCAGACACGGGCGGGGCTCCCGTCGAAGCCGATCGACCGCTCGAGCGCGTGGGCGGCGTCGAGGATGCGGTTCTCGCTGAAGGCGGGGCCGGCGAGCTGGATGCCGACCGGCAGCCCGTCCGCCAGGCCGCCGGGGATCGAGATCGCGGGGATGCCGGCCAGCGGCATCGACACCGTGCAGTAGTCGCTGAGGTACATGGCGAGGGGGTCGTCGGTGCGCTCGCCGAGCTTGAAGGCGACCGTGGGCGAGGTGGGCGTGACGATCAGGTCCACCTTGGCGAAGGCGTTCCTGAAGTCGTCGGCGATCTTGGTCCGCACGCGCTGGGCGCGGCCGTAGTAGGCCTCGTAGTAGCCGGACGAGAGTGCGTAGGTGCCGAGCATGATGCGGCGCTTGACCTCGTCGCCGAAGCCGGCCGCACGGGTCTCCTCGTAGAGCGAGAGCAGGTCCCCGTTCCCGTTGCGGGGGCCGAAGCGGACGCCGTCGTAGCGGGCCAGGTTGGCGCTGGCCTCGGCCGGGGCGATCACGTAGTAGGCCGAGATCGCGTGCGGGGAGTGCGGGAGGGCGATCTCCTCGATCTTCCCGCCCAGGTCCTCGATCAGCTTCAGCGTCTGGTCGAAGACCTGCTTGACGCCGGGCTCGATGCCCTCGCCGCTGAGCTCCGGCGGGACACCGAAGGTGAGGCCGTCGAGGCGTTCGGCGGTGGGTGCCTCGATGGTCTCCGGGAAGTCGAGCGAGGTGGAGTCGCACGGGTCGCGGCCGACCATGTGCTTCAGGAGGAGGGCGGCGTCCTTCACGTCGCGCGTGAGCGGGCCGCACTGGTCGAGCGAGGAGGCGAAGGCGATCATCCCGTAGCGGGAGACGGCGCCGTAGGTGGGCTTGAGGCCGACCACCCCGCACAGCGCGGCGGGCTGGCGAATCGAGCCGCCGGTGTCGGTGCCGATGGCCCACGGGGCGAGCCCGGCGGCGACCGCGGCGGCGGAGCCCCCGGAGGAGCCGCCCGGCACGCGCCCGCGGTCCCAGGGGTTCTTGACCGGCCCGTAGCCGGAGTTCTCGTTCGACGAGCCCATCGCGAACTCGTCCATGTTGGTCTTGCCGAGGGTGGGAGCGCCGGCGCTGGTCAGGCGGTTCACCGCCGTGGCGCTGTAGGGAGGGCGGTAGCCCTCGAGCACGCGCGAGGCCGCGGCGCTGGGTACGCCCTCGACGCAGAAGAGGTCCTTCACGGCGAGGGGGACCCCGGCCAGCTCGCCCTCGGCGGCGCCCGGGGGCGGACCGTCCGCCACCCACAGGTACGCGTTCAGGTCGTCCTTCTCGGCCGCACGCACCCGGTAGAACTCGAACAGCTCGTCCGCCGAGAGGTCGCCGGCGCGGATGCGGTCGGCCGCCTGGGCGGCGGTGAGGTCGAGGATGTCGCTCACCCGGCGCCGGGGCTCGGGACTCGGAAGCCGCTCTCGGCGGCGTCGGGCGCCTGCTCGAGGGCGCGCTCGCGCGGGAGGCTCGGGCGCGGCTCGTCCGGGCGCAGCACGTTCTCGACGTCGATCACGTGCGAGGTGGGCTCGACGTCGTCGAGGTCGAGCTCGCCGATCCGCTCGATGTGGTCGAGGATCGTCGACAGCTCGCCGGACATCCGCTCGACCTCCTCCTCGGTCAGCTTCAGCCGGGCCAGGCGGGCGACGTGGAGGACCTGCTCGCGCTCGATCACGGCGGCCGATTGTAGGTAGCGCGCCGCCTGACCCCGATGGCCACGGCCACGGCCAGCGCGAGCGCCCCCGCCAGCTGCCAGACCCAGTCGCGGTCCGGCGGGCCCGAGCCGCAGGGGCGGGCCTCGGCCTCCCCGGGCTCGGTGAAGCGCTCGCCGTCCTGAAAGGCGGGGCCGCGCGGGCTCGGTTCCTCGAACGGGAGCCGCCCCTCGCTGTCGCCCCAGCGGCCCGGCCAGCGGACCCACGGGCCGAAGCGGCGGACCGCCGGGCGGGCCGTGCGGC
>JALZEZ010000120.1 GCA_030861775.1 Actinomycetota bacterium | reverse complement strand
GGGGACGCCGTCGCCCTCGTGGGTGGCGCCGCCGCGCGCGCGGCGGCGCGAGATCGGCGGCGCGACGCGGGCGTTGTGGTCGACATGGAGGTCGTTGGGGGTTCCCACGCCGGGCGCCGGGTCGGCCTTCGCGCCGGAAACCACACCGTGGGCCGGGATCCCTCCTGCGACATCAGGTTCCGGGACCCGTCGCTGTCGCGCCGTCATGCCGAGATCCTCGTCGGGCCCCGCGGGGTGGCGGTTCGCGACCTGGGGTCCAGCAACGGCTCGGCCGTCGAGGACGTTCCACTCGAAGCGAATGCAGAGGCCGCCGTACCCGAGGGCGCGCACGTCAGGCTCGGGCGGACGGTCGTGCGCTTTTCGCGTGCGGACGCACCGCCGCCCACCGCCTCGCCGCGCGATGGGACGATCCGGTTCAACCGCCCGCCCCGCGTGGTGCGTCCCTACGAGGCGCCCGAGTTCACGCTGAAGCCGCCGCCGGCCGCGCAGTCGGGCGTGCCGCTCCAGCTCGGCGCCGTGATCGTGCCGCTCGTGCTCGGCCTCGTCCTAGCGGTCGTCTTCGAGCAGCCGGCGATGCTCCTGTTCGCTGTCCTCAGCCCGGCAACCCTGCTGTGGACGTACCTGAGCGACCGACGCAGTGGCCGCCGCAACCGGCTCCGGACCCGGCGCGGCCACGCGGAGCGGGTCGAGGAGCTGGAGACCGAGCTGGCCGCCGCTCACGCCCGCGAGGTCGATGCCCGGCGCTCGGCGGCTCCCGACACCGCCACTCTGGTCGACATCGCGCTGCGCACGGGCTCGGACCTGTGGGCTCGCCGGTCCGCCGATCTCGACTTCCTGTCGCTGCGCGTGGGAGCGGCCGACCAGCCCGCGCAGGTCTCCGTCGCCGTTTCGGCGGGGGCGGAGCCCGACGCAAGGACACGCGCGATGCTCGCGCGCTACGGCACGGTGCCGCTGGTCCCGTCCGTGGCCGAGCTGGCCGCCGCCGGAAGCCTGGGCATCGCGGGACCGCGGCGGCGGGTCGACGCCCTCGGGCGCTCCCTGGCGTTGCAGGCCGCGGTTCTGCACAGTCCACGCGAGCTCGCGATGGCAGCCGCGTTCGCACCAGGCGGCCGCGAATCGTGGGAGTGGCTCAAGTGGCTGCCCCACACGCGGAGCGGCCCATCCCAGCTCGGCGGAGCACTCGCCGGTCAGACGGCCGCGGCGGGCGAGCTGGTCGAGCGAATCGCCGAGGTCGTCCAGAACCGGCAGCGCGACCGGGCCGAGCGCTACGGCGCCGCCGAACGTCCGGACCCAGCTCTCCTCGTGTTCATGGCCGGGGACGCCGCGCTGCCGCGGCCGCTCGTGGCCCAGATCCTCACGCTCGGGCCCGAGGTGGGCGTGTACTGCATCTGGCTCGGCGGCGCCCGGCACGAGCTCCCCGGCGAGTGCGGCGCCCTGGCGGTGTTCGACGGGGACATCGACTCGCTCACGCTGGTGGACGTCCGAGCCGGCTCTGAGACCGCGGGGGTCGTGGCCGACGGTCTCGAGCGGCGCATCGCCGAGCAGGCCGCT
Source organism: Actinomycetota bacterium (assembly GCA_030861775.1). GTDB lineage: Bacteria > Actinomycetota > Thermoleophilia > Solirubrobacterales > Thermoleophilaceae > AC-37. The sequence continues at coordinate 7,014 of JALZEZ010000120.1, read as the reverse complement.
CGGGCGCTGGCCCCGGTCACCGACGCCGGCGCTGCGGGGAGCGCGGCGGATCTCCCGGCCCGCGTCTCACTGTTCGACGTCCTGGGCGCGGAGTCGCTCACGGCGGCCTCCGTGCGCGGTCGCTGGCGCGAGAGCATGCGCTCGGTGGACGCGCCGATCGGCGTCTCGAGCGAGGGCACGATCCGGCTCGACCTCCGCGCCGACGGCCCCCATGCCCTCGTGGCCGGCACGACGGGTGCTGGCAAGAGCGAGCTGCTTCAGGCGCTCGTGGCCGCACTGGCGGTGACGCATCCTCCACGGTCGGTCACGTTCTTGCTGATCGACTACAAAGGCGGCGCGGCGTTCCAGGCCTGCGCGCGCCTGCCGCACACGGTCGGCGTCGTAACCGACCTCGACGGCGGCCTCGCCGAGCGCACGCTGGCATCGCTGAACGCCGAGCTGCGCCGGCGCGAGGCACACCTGCGGGACGCGGGCGCGCGCGACCTCGCGGAAATCGAGCGCCGTGCCCCGGGGCAGGCCCTCCCGAGCCTGGTAATCGTGATCGACGAGTTCGCCACGCTGACGACGGAGGTCCCGGCGTTCGTGGACGGAGTCGTGGACATCGCGCGCCGCGGCCGCAGCCTCGGCCTGCACCTCATCCTCGCGACGCAGCGGCCGGCGGGGGTGGTGACCGAGCAGGTCCGCGCGAACACGAACCTCCGGATCGCCCTGCGGGTGGCGAGCCGCACCGACAGCGAGGACGTGATCGCCGCGGCCGACGCGGCGCGCATCGCGCGAACCACCCCCGGCCGCGCGCTACTGCGAACCGGCCCAGGCGAGCTGGTCGAGTTCCAGTCCGCTTACGCCGCCGCTCCGGTGGCGCGCGGCGACTCCGAGGCCATCGAGGTCCGGCCGTTCGGTTGGGACGCTGACTCGACAGCCGACGTCGCCTCGGCGAGGAGCGGGAGACCGGAGCGGACCCAGCTCGACGAGGTGGTCGACGCCGTCGCTGCCGCCGCCGACGAGGAGGGCATCGAGCCCCCGCCTCCTCCGTGGCTTCCCGTCCTACCCGAACTCCTCCCGCTCGAGCACCTGCCGGTGGACGTCGCCGGGGATGCCGGGCGAGCGGTGATCGGCCTGATCGACGAGCCGGAACGCCAACGTCAGCACCGGCTGGCGCTGGACTTCGAGGAGGACGGCCACGTGCTGGTCTTCGGCACCAGCGGAAGCGGGAAGACGACCCTGCTGCGAACGGTCGCCGCGGCGCTGGCCCGCGCCGCTCCGCCCGACGCGGTTCACGTGTACGGCCTCGACTGCGCCGGCCGCGGGCTGGACACGCTGAAGGCGCTCCCGCATTGCGGAGCGGTGGTGTCGATCGGCGATACCGAGCGGGTCATCCGCCTGGTGGCGCGGCTCCGAAAGGAGATCGAGCAGCGCAAGCGCACGTTCGCCAAGGCCGGCGCCAGCACGCTCGGCCAGTATGCGGCGCGGGAGGGCGGCCCCCGCGCCCCGCGCATCTTCCTCCTCCTGGACGACTACGCCGGGTTCGTGTCCGCCTTCGAGCGAATCGAGGGAGGGCTGCTCGTCGACTCGCTCGCGCGCGTCGTAGCCGAGGGCCGCGCCGCGGGCGTGCACGTGGTCGCGACCGCCGACCGGCGCGCGGCCGTCCCCACGACGGTGCTCGGCCTCGTGGCGCGCAGGCTGGTGCTGCGGATGGCCGCCGAGGACGACTACGTGGCGCTCGGGGTCCGGGCCCGGATGCGCGGCTGCCGTGAGCTTCCCCCCGGGCGCGGCCTCGCCGACGCGGACCACGAGTTCCAGGCGGCGGTCCCGGGGTCGACGGGCGACGACCACGCGGACGCGCTGGCCGCGATCGCGCGGCGCTGGGCCGGAGCCGGAGGAGGACCGGCACCCATCGAGGTGCTGCGGGCGCGCGTGTCCCGCTCAGAGCTGCCGCCCGCGGCCGGCGAGCTGTCGGCGCACATCGGGCTGACGGACGAGCTCGAGCCGGCCGCAGTGAGCTTCGCCGAGCGGCACTTCGTGATCGCCGGGCCGTACCGCTCCGGTCGCACGTCCGCACTTGAGACCGTGGTCGTGGCCCTGCGCGAGAGCACGCCCGGGCTCGAGTCCTACGCGGTGCTGCCGCGCAGGAACAGCCTCCGCGAGCTCGGTGGCTGGGCGGGTGTCGCGGATGCCGCGGAGGCCGACGCCCTCGCCGCCGAGATGGCCCGGACCGCCACCGCCCGAGAGCCCGGCACGACGGACCGTCCGCTGCTCGTCGTCGTCGACGACGCCGCCGAACTGGAGGGATCGCGCGCAGCCACGGCGCTCGAGACGGTCGTGCGCCGTGGCCGCGACGTCGGCGTCCGGGTGCTCTGCGCGGTGGAGGTCCAGGCCGCGCGCGTGGCGTACGCCGGCTGGCTGCGCGAGCTCAGGAAGGAGAGCCACGGGTTGCTGCTCCAGCCCGATCTCGACCTCGACGGCGACGTGTTCGGTGCGCGATTGCCGCGGCGAACCGACGTCCCGCTGGTGCCTGGCCGCGGGTACCTGATCGCACCGGGTGGCCCGGCCTTGGTGCAGGTCGCCCTCGCCTGATCTGGCGCGGGTTGACATATCCCCGGTGAGCACAGAGGATGGACCGACCCTCCCCTAGCCTGGCTGAATTGTCTGGCAGTGGTAGAGGCTGGATGAGTAAACCAGCCGGGTGGACTCGCAGATCCGCACGGCACGAGACGGGGGCCCAGCATGCCGCGGAGTGACAGGACCAGATCCGAGCCGACCGAGCGACGGGCGACCCGCTACTGCCCAGGCTGCGGGGAGCCCACTCTGCCCAGCGGACGCTTCTGCGCCGGCTGCGGGGAGCCGCTGTCCCAGACGAACGGCACGCCACGGCACTTCGCGGGCGGCGCCGGCGCGGACCGCATCGGCGAGGTGATCGGTGACTTTCGGCTCGAGCGCGTCATCGGACGCGGCGGCATGGGCGTCGTGTTCCTCGCGCGCCAGCTGAAGCTCGACCGCGACGTCGCGCTGAAGGTCATCGCCCCCGAGTTGGCCCGCGATCCCGAGCTGAGAGCGCGCTTCAGGCAGGAAACCACCGCGTCGGCGACGCTGAACAGTCCGTACGTGGTCCCGGTCTACGACGCGGGCGAGGCCGACGGCGAGCTATACATCGCGATGCGTTACATCGAGGGATCAGACCTCGGCAGCGTGCTCGCGAGCGAGGGTGTGCTCGACCCTTCGCGCGCCGCGCGGATCGTGAGCCAGGTGGGCGCCGCGCTCGACAGCGCGCACGCGCAGGGGCTCGTGCATCGCGACGTGAAGCCCGGCAACATCCTCCTGTCCTCGAGCGGCCGCAACGAGGTCGCGTACCTGAGCGACTTCGGACTGCTCAGGCGACTCGGCGAGGAATCGGTGCACGGGTCGTCCGACGGGCGCTGGGTCGGGACGGTCGACTATGCGGCACCCGAGCAGATCGAGGGTCGTCCCGTCGACCGCCGTGCCGATGTGTACTCGCTGGGCTGCGTGCTGTTCCGCGCGCTCGCCGGCCAGGCGCCGTTCCGGCGCGAGACCCCGAGCGCCACAATGTGGGCCCACGTCAACGACCCGGCACCGGACCCTCGCTCCGTCGAGCCGAGCCTGCCCGCGGGGCTGGGCGCCGTGATCGGGCGGGCGCTGGCCAAGGATCCCTGCGACCGCTTCGCCACCGCTGGCGAGCTCGCCCGCGCGGCCCTCGCCACGACCGACGGCGGCAGCGCGCCGGTCACCAACCAGCTCCCAGTCCAGGACCCATCGTTCGCGATGTCGGCCCCCTGGTCCGGATCGGCCGCGTATCGCGCCACGCACCGCGAGCCGTCCCGCCCGACGTGGGTGGACCAAGCGGACGAGGCGGAGCGCTCCGAGAAGCGCAACTGGTGGAAGACCGCCGTGATCGCAGCGGCGATCGTGCTGGTCCTTTTCGGCGGCACCGCGGGTGCGCTGGTCGCGACCGGGACGATCGGCGGCGACCACACCGACGACGAGCAGGCCGAGGCGATCCGCGGCACGGCGAAGAAGTCGGTCGCAACCGCGGACGCCACCGACAAGCTGGCCGGCCGGCTCGGATCGCTGTCCAAGGACCTCGGTCAGAGTCAGGACGCGGCCAGCCGCCGCAAGGTCGCCAAGCGCGCCGCGGCCGCCGAGAAGCGCGCCAAGGAGCTCCAGGCGGAGGTCGATGCGCTGCAGGCGAGCGAGGGGGCGAAGCTCAACAGGAAGATGCGCGTGACCCTCACGCGCCTGAAGGAGCTTCTGGGCACGCTGGGGACGGTTGGAGGACACCTGAAGGCGGCTTCCACGAACTCGCCCGACATCAACATCACGATCGTCCTCCAAGAGGACAGCGAGCGGCTCGGCAACGTCGACGACACGCTCGACGATGTGCGCAACACCGTCCAGGACGTGACCGAGGACCCGCTGACGGAGACCGGCGACGTGCCGCCGCCGCAGCCCACGGAGGACACGTCCGGTGATACCGATCCCACCGCGACCGGCCCCGACGACCAGGCGCCGGTCCCGACGGAGCCGGCGACGATCCGGGTCGACGAAGAGGGCAACCTGCTCGCGATCGGCGACTTCGACATCGAGAGTGGCGACGCGTCCGTCTCGGACGCGGTCGAGGACTTCGGGCCCTTCACGGAGCAGGCGGGCGAGTACTCCGACGACTGCACGTTCACGTGGGAGGACCCTGAGATGACGATCAGGGCGGGCACCCTGGGCAGCACAGACGGCGCCGCCGTGTGCGACCCGGCGACCGTGTTCGTCAACGCGATCGTCATCCGCTCGCCGGCCTTCGCCACCGAGTCCGGTGTGCAGGTCGGGACGCCCATAGCCGAGCTGATGGAGCTGGAGCCGCAGGCATCGACGCGCTTCGCCGGGGGGGCCGCGGAGACCGTCGAGGGCGCCACGAGCACGTATCGGCTGACCGAGGTCGAAACCCCGATCGGGGACGCAGGGGTGCTTCCCACGGTCCTCGCGCATACGGACGAGGAGGAGGTCGTCGCGCTCGAGGTGATCCCGCAGCTGATGGGCGAGTAAGCGGACGACGGGTCTCGAACCCGCGACCTTCGGCTTGGGAAGCCGACGCTCTACCAACTGAGCTACGTCCGCGCGTGCCCCTCGGGGCGGGATCAGTCTAGAGCCGCGCCGAGGTGGCCGCCAGCGCCGGGCGGCGGGCGGCTTAGCGGCGCTTCTTGGTCGGGAAGACCCGGACCGTGCGGCGCAGCGTCACGACCTGGCCGTTCGCGTCCTTCTGCTCGATCACGAGCCGGAGGCGCACCGACTTCTTCTTCTTGAACTTGCGGAAGGCGCGGCGCTCGAGCTGGATCGGGACCTCGGTCTTCTCGCCCGCGGCCAGCTTGTAGCGCCTGCGGCCGACGCGCTTGCCGCGGCGGGCGGCGGTCACGTCGAGCGCGCTCGCGGAGGTGACGTCGAGGACGCGGCGGGCGGAGGCCGGGCGCTTCTTGGCGCTCGCCGGGAGCTCCTCGAGGGTCATCACGCCCGCGCAGCCGCCGACCTGCGTGCTCGCGCACTCCAGCGCCACCGGCACCAGGCCGCGCGCCGTCGCGTTCAGGTTCGTGCCGACCACCTTCAGCGCGTTCTCGAGGCGCTCGTTGGGCGGGTCCTCGGCGGGCGGGTCCTCGGCCGGAGGGTCCTCGGCGGGCGGATCCTCAGCTGGGGGGTCCTCAGCCGGAGGGTCCTCGGCCGGGGGATCCTCGGCCGGGGGATCCTCGGCGGGCGGATCTTCCGCCGGGGGGTCCTCCACCGGGGGATCCTCGGCGGGCGGGTCCTCAGCCGGCGGGTCCTCCGCCGGGGGGTCCTCGGCCGGGGGGTCCTCAGCCGGGGGGTCCTCGGCCGGGGGGTCCTCGGCGGGCGGATCCTCCACCGGGGGGTCCTCCACCGGGGGGTCCTCCACCGGGGGGTCCTCCACCGGGGGGTCCTCGGCCGGCGGGTCCTCCACGGGCGGGTCCTCGGCCGGCGGGTCGCTCGTCTGGAGCTCGACGTACGCGGCGTGCACGTAGGTCTCGCCCTGCCCGCCGGAGTCGCGCATCCCGAGGTACAGGTTGTCGATCTGGGACTGCGTGGCGGGCTCGTTGAGCGCGACGGGGAACCAGCTGTCGGTCAGCCCGCCGGGGATCATCGCGTACCCGATCAGCCCGGCCGGGTGGTAGACCCCGACGGTCAGGTCGCGATTCGCGCTGGTGGTCACGTGCACCCACAGCCGGGCGTCGGTGACCGTCTCGCCCGCGTCGAGCAGCTCGGTGTCGAAGGTGAAGGAGGCGTCGGCGTCCTGGTTGCCCGGATGCGACCGGCGCAGGTAGTCGGTCGCGCTCGAGGGGGCCGCCGGCATGCGGACGCCGTCGTTGATCAGGTCCCAGTGCGGCGTGGTCGAGGGGACGGCGCTCCAGTCCTGGCTCGACCAGGTGCCGTTCGGGTCGAGGAAGCGAGTTGCCGCGGACGCTGGGGCCGCGGCCAGCAGGGCGACCAGCACGGAGAGGAGGACGGTCTTCGGGAGCCTGCCGCGTCGACCGTTCCGAGCCATCGAGACCTCATCGGCCGGCCGGCGCAAACCCGGTATAGACCCCGGACGGATGTAGGAAGCGGCGTGCTAGCGCTTCTTGCGCTTGTTGTTGAAGACGCGCACCGTCCGCCGCAGCGTCACGACGGGCCCCGTGCCGTCCTTCTGCTCGGCCACGACGGTGACCTTGAACGAGCGCTTCTTCTTGAACCGGCGCACGCTGCGGCGGTCCATCCGGACGGGCACGGTCTTCTGCTGGCCCGCCTGCAGCTTGTACTTGCGCTTCTTCGAGAATCGCTTCGGGCTCGCCCGGCGCGCGGCGCGGAGCTCGCTCGACCGCGACGCCTCCTCGATCCAGATCGCGCCCTCGCACCCGCCCTCGGCATCGGCGCCGCAGCCGACCTTCAGCGGCATGAGTCCGGTGGCCGACAGGGTCGGGCTCTGCTCGGCGATCGCGAGCGCCGGCTCGACGATCGCCTTGGTGG
>JALZEZ010000119.1 GCA_030861775.1 Actinomycetota bacterium | reverse complement strand
ACCTGCTGGGCGGCAAGGGCGCGAACGTCGCCGAGATGACGCGGGTGCTCGGCGCCGAGCGGGTCCCGGCCGGCTTCACGATCACGACCGAGGCCTGCGTGGCCTACCTGGCCCAGGGCAAGACCGAGCCGCGCGGCCTCGACGAGGAGGTCTCGTACGCGCTGAAGCGGCTCGAGGAGCGGGCCGGAAAGTGGCTCGGCGACAACTCGGACCCGCTGCTCGTCTCGGTCCGCTCCGGCGCCCGCGAGTCGATGCCGGGGATGATGGACACCGTCCTCAACCTGGGGCTCACCGACCGCTCGGTCGAGGGCCTGGCGGACGTGACCGGCAACGAGCGCTTCGCCTGGGACTCCTACCGGCGCTTCGTGCAGATGTTCGGCAACGTCTGCCGCGGCGTGCCCGGCGACCTGATCGAGGAGGCCATCGCCCAGCGCAAGCGGATCGCCGGCGTGCGGCTCGACACCGAGCTCTCGGTGTCGGACCTGCGCGCGCTGGTCGAGCGCTTCAAGGAGCTCTACACCGCCCAGACCGGCGAGGACTTCCCGCAGGAGCCGCGCGAGCAGCTCCGCCAGGCGATCCGGGCGGTGTTCGAGTCCTGGAACGGCGCCCGCGCGGTCGAGTACCGGCGCATCAACCGCATCCCCGACGAGTGGGGCACCGCGGTCAACGTGCAGCAGATGGTCTTCGGCAACAAGGGCGAGTCGTCGTGCTCGGGGGTGGCCTTCTCGCGCGACGAGCTGACCGGCGCGCCGGAGCCGTCCGGCGACTTCCTCGTCAACGCGCAGGGCGAGGACGTGGTGTCCGGTGTGCGCACGCCGCTCGACCTGTCCGAGATGCGCGACCTGATGCCCGAGGCCCACGCCGAGCTGATGGACATCCTGCGCACGCTCGAGGGCCACTACAAGGACATGCAGGACACGGAGTTCACCGTCGAGGAGGGCCGCCTCTACATGCTCCAGACGCGCAGCGCCAAGCGCCCGGCGCGCGCGGCGGTGCGCTTCGCCGTGGACGCGGTCGAGGAGGGGCTGCTGGAGCGCGCGGAGGCCATCGCCACCATCGACGCCGGGGCGCTCGACGCGCTGCTCCACCCGACCTTCGGCCGCGACGCGGACTTCACCGTGCTCGCGCGCGGGGTCAACGCCTCGCCCGGCGCGGCCAAGGGCGAGATCGTGTTCTCGGCGGAGGGCGCGGTCGAGGCCGCCGAGGCCGGCCGCGCGGTCGTGCTGATGCGGCCCTTCACCGAGGCCGACGACGTGGCCGGCTTCTTCGCGGCGAAGGGCATCGTCACGTCCGAGGGGGGCAAGGCGAGCCACGCGGCGCTGGTGGCGCGCGGGATGGGCCGCCCCTGCGTCGCGGGCGTCTCCGAGCTCGAGATCGACCTGACCAGCGGCGAGGCCCGCGTGAACGGGACCGTCCTGCGCGAGGGCGACCTGATCGCGATCGACGGCACCGACGGCGTGATCACCACCGACGATGTGCCGCTGGTGGATCCCGAGGTGGACGAGAACTTCGAGCGCGTGCTCGAGTGGTCCGACGAGCTGCGCCGGCTCGGCGTGCGCACGAACGCCGACACGCCCGCGGACGCGGCCAAGGCGCGCGAGTTCGGCGCCGAGGGCATCGGGCTGTGCCGGACCGAGCACATGTTCATGGCCGCGGACCGCCAGCCCAAGATGCGGGCGATGATCATGGCCGAGACCGAGGACGAGCGCCGCCGCTGGCTGGCCGAGCTGATGCCGCTCCAGCAGCAGGACTTCGAGGGCCTGTTCGAGGTCATGGCCGGCCTGCCGGTCACGATCCGCCTGCTCGACCCGCCGCTGCACGAGTTCCTCCCGGACCTGGAGGAGCTGAGCCACCAGGTCGAGCGGGCCCGGATCGAGCAGACGCCGGAGCTGGAGGAGCTGGAGCGGACCCTGGAGCGGGTGCACGTCCTGCACGAGACGAACCCGATGCTGGGCACGCGCGGCTGCCGACTGGGGATCGTGCACCCCGAGATCTACGCCATGCAGGTACACGCGATCGTGCGGGCGGCCGCCGCGGTCAGGGAGCGCAGCGGCAGGGCGCCGCACCTGGAGATCATGATCCCGCTCGTCGCCTACGAGCAGGAGCTCCAGAACATGCGCCGCCTGGTCGAGCGCGTGCTGCTCGACGAGGAGACCGAGGGCCTGGACCTCTCCGTGGGCACGATGATCGAGCTGCCACGGGCCTGCTTCGTGGCCGACCGGATCGCGAGCGTGGCCGACTTCTTCTCGTTCGGGACCAACGACCTGACCCAGACCGCCCTGGGCTTCTCGCGCGACGACGTGGAGGGCGGGTTCCTGGCCCGCTACCTGGAGGAGCGGATCGTCGATCGCAGCCCGTTCGAGACGATCGACAAGCCGGGGGTGGGCTGGCTGGTGCGGCTCGCGGCCTGGACCGGGCGCGAGGAGAAGCCGGGGCTGAAGCTCGGCATCTGCGGCGAGCACGGCGGCGACCCCGAGTCGATCGACTTCTTCCACATGGCCGGGCTCGACTACGTGAGCTGCTCGCCGTACCGGGTCCCGATCGCGCGCGTGGCCGCCGCGCAGGCGGCGATCGCCCACGGGGGCTGAGAAAGCCGCCGTGCGGGCTGAGACAATCAGCCCGATGCCCACGACCACCGCCACCTCGTTCCACGACCGCCTCCGCGCGCAGGAGGAGGCCAGCCTCGCGCCGCGGGCCGCCCGCTCGTACCCGGCCCGCCGCGCGCTCCCCGAGGAGGACTCGCCGATGCGCTCGCCGTTCCAGCGCGATCGCGACCGGATCGTCCACTCGAAGGCCTTCCGCCGGCTCAAGCACAAGACGCAGGTGTTCATCTCGCCCGAGGGCGACCACTACCGCACGCGGCTCACCCACACGCTGGAGACCGCCGGCATCGCGCGCACCGTGGCCCGGGCGCTGGCCCTGAACGAGGACCTGACCGAGGCGATCGCCCTGGGGCACGACCTCGGGCACCCGCCCTTCGGGCACGTGGGCGAGTCGGTGGTGGACCGCTGCCTGCGCGAGCGCTACGGCTTCGGCTTCCGCCACAACGAGCACTCGCTGCGGGTGGTGGAGCGGATCGAGCGCGACGGCGCCGGCCTGAACCTGACCGAGCAGGTGCGCGACGGCATCCTGCGCCACACCGGCCCGGACAAGCCGGCCACGCTGGAGGGCCAGATCGTGCGCCTGGTGGACCGGATCGCCTACATCAACCACGACATCGACGACGCGATCCGGGCCGGCGTCCTCGTCCGCGAGGAGCTGCCCGCCGACGAGATCGCGATCCTCGGGCAGACCGGCTCCGGCCGGATCGACACGCTGGTGCGCGACCTGGTGGACCGCTCGGAGGAGGCCGGGGCGATCGTGCAGGGCCCGGAGGTGGGGGCGGCGATGGAGCGCCTGCGCACCTTCATGTTCGAGCGCGTCTACCTGGGCCACGCCGCGCGCGCCGAGCATCCCCGCATCGAGCGCATGCTGAGCACGCTGTTCGCCTACTACGCGGAGCATCCACCGCCCGCGCTGGTCGCGGGGGCGAGCGAGGCCGAGCGGGTGGTGGACTACCTTGCTGGCATGACCGATCGCTTCGCCGTGCGCGTCTTCTCCGAGCTGTCCGTTCCGCAGGGGTTCTAGGTGGTCCCTCTCGCCCATGCGGCCGGCGGGCACTGGCTCGTCGAGGTCGGGATCTACCTGGGACCGTTCCTGACGGTCGTGGGCGTGGTGCTGTTCAGCGAGCGCCGCCGCAGGAGGCGCGAGCAGGGGTGACCGAGCGCGGGCGGCGGCGCCTGTGGCTGCTCGGCGCCAGCAGCCTGTTCGTCGCCATCCTCGTGGCGATGGGGATCGCCCTGGCGGGGTCGGACGAGGGGGAGTCGGGCACCACGACCGGGCCGCCGGAGGGGGTGCGGGAGACGCTCGCGCTGTACCGCGGGATCCCGCAGCGGGGGATCGAGCTGGGCGACCCGGCCGCGAAGGTCACCCTCACCGAGTTCGCCGACCTCCAGTGCCCGTTCTGCGGCAAGTACGGCCGCGAGGTGCTGCCGGTGATCGTGAAGCGCTACGTGCGGACCGGCCGGGTCAAGCTGATCTTCCGCAACCTGACCTTCCTCGGGGAGGACTCGGAGGAGGCGGCCGAGATGGCGGCGGCGGCGGGGCGTCAGAACAAGCTGTACGAGTTCGTCGACCTCGTCTACCGCAACCAGGGGGCGGAGGGCGAGGGCTGGGTGGACGAGGACTACCTGCGGCGGATCGGGACGGCGGTCGGGCTCGACGTGGAGCGCGCGCTCGCCGAGCGCGGGCACCCGGAGGTGCGCGCCCAGCTCGAGACGGCGAAGGGCGCCGCGGAGGGGGCGGACATCGAGGCCGCGCCCACCTGGCTCGTCACGCGGCTGGGGCGGGCGCCGGAGCGGCTCGAGCCGGAGGTGCTCGAGCCGGAGCCGTTCGGCAAGGCGCTCGACCGGGCGCTCGCAGCGGATTAGCCTCCACGCGATGGCGCTCTACACCAAGGACTCGATCGACCGGCTGAAGGACGCGGTCGACATGATCGAACTGGTGGGCGCCCGTACCGACCTGAGGCGCGTGGGCAGCCGCTGGACCGGCCTCTGCCCGTTCCACGACGAGCGCACGCCGTCGTTCACCGTCGACGCCGAGCACAAGCTCTACAAGTGCTTCGGCTGCGGCGAGGGCGGCGACGCGATCCGCTTCGTCGAGGACACCGAGGGGCTCGACTTCCTGGAGGCGGTCGAGTACCTGGCGGACCGCTACCGGGTCGAGCTGAAGCGCGAGCAGGAGGACCCCAAGGCCGAGGAGCGGCGCCGCCGGCTGGAGCGGCTCCAGTCGCTGGTCGAGCGCGCCGCCCGCTACTACGAGCGCTACCTGTGGGAGTCGAGCGAGGCCGAGACGGCGCGCCGCTACCTCGCCGGGCGCGGATTCGGGGACGACGTCTTGCGTGCCTTCCGCGTCGGCTACGCGCCAAGTGCCTGGGACAAGCTGCTCACGGGCGCTCAGCGCGACGGCTTCAGCCAGGAGGAGCTCGCGGCGGCCGGCCTGGCGCAGCGGAACCGGGAGGGGCGGGTCTACGACCGCTTCCGCGGGCGGATCATGTTCCCGCTTGCGGACTACCGAGGCCGGGTACTCGGATTCGGAGCCCGCTCATTGAGAGAGGACCAACGGCCGAAATATCTCAACACATCGGAAAACGAGCTCTACCATAAGGGCCGCCAGCTGTTCGGCATCGACCGAGCGGCGGCCACGGCGGCCAAGAGGGGACGAATAGTTGCCGTTGAGGGCTACACGGATGTACTTGCGTTGCACCAGGCGGGTCTGACCGAGAGCGTGGCGATCATGGGAACGGCTCTGACCCAGCAGCAGCTCTCCACTCTCGCGCAGCGCGTGGGCAAGGACGGCACGATCTACATGGCGCTCGACGCCGACCGCGCCGGCCAGGACGCGATGCGCCGCGGCGCCCGCGGGGCGCGCGACCTCGACCTCGAGCTGCGCGTGGTGGACATGCCGGAGGGCACCGATCCGGCCGAGCTGATCGCCGGCGGCGGGGCCGAGGACTTCGAGCGGCGGATCGCCGAGGCGCGGCTGGTGCCGGACTTCGAGGCCCGCCGCGTGGTGGCGGGGGCCGACCTGGCCACGCCGCGCGGGCGCGACCGCGCGCTGGAGCAGGTCAGGCCGCTGGTCGCCGCGCTTCCCGCAAATTCCGCAACAAGGGATGACCTCGTGCGGTTTATTGCCGACAGACTGGATGTGCCCTCCGATTACGTCACCTCCCAGGTGGCCGCTCCGCCTCGCGCGGCTGCGCCCGCCCAGACCGCCTCGCCCACTCCCGCGGACGCCGTCGCCCGCACGGAGCGGACCTTCCTCGCGATGTGCGTGTCCGCCGGCCAGGCCGGGCGGGAGTACCTCGACCGCCTCGGCGACGAGCACTTCTCCTCGGACATCCTGCGCCAGGCGCGCGCCTTCCTGGCCGCGAACCTCGACGACCCGCTCGCGGCCCTCCCGGACGACGATCCCGCGCTGGCGGCGCTCGTGACCGACGTGGTCATGCGCGAGGAGAGCATCTCGCCGGAGCTGATGAGGCTCACGTTCGGCCAGCTCGAGCTGCGTCGCATCGAGCGGCAGCTCCGCCGCGCGCAGCACGACGGCGACTTCGAGCGCCAGCGCCAGCTCGCCCCCGAGCGGCTTCGGGTACAACAAGAGATCGACGACCTGATGGGACAGGCGGTATGAGCCAAGCTGACGCGGCACGACTGGACGATCCGGACGAGGGCTCGGCGAAGGTCCGCGACCTCTTCGACGAGGGCGGCGTCGTCACGGCCGGCCTGCCCGCGGCGCAGCCCGAGGGCGGCGCGGACGACGCGGTCCGCAACTACCTGAAGTCGATCGGCAAGGTCCGCCTCCTCACGAAGGAGGACGAGGTGCGGCTCGCCAAGCGGGTCGAGGCCAACGACATGGAGGCCAAGAACCAGCTCATCGAGGCCAACCTGCGGCTGGTCGTGTCGATCGCCAAGCGCTACTCGGGGCGCGGGCTCACGCTGCTCGACCTGATCCAGGAGGGCAACCTCGGGCTGATCCGGGCGGTCGAGAAGTTCGACTGGCGCCGCGGCTTCAAGTTCTCCACGTACGCGACCTGGTGGATCCGCCAGGGCATCACGCGCGCGCTCGCCGACCAGTCGCGCACGATCCGCATCCCGGTCCACATGGTCGAGCGCATGAACCGCGTCGGTCGCGCCCGCCGGGCGCTGAACCAGAAGCTCGGCCGCGAGGCGACGCCGGAGGAGATCGCGGCGGAGGTCGAGATGACCCCGGCGCAGGTCGAGGAGATCCTCGAGCTGGGTCGCGAGCCGGTGTCGCTGGAGACGCCGGTCGGGCCGGACGAGGGCGAGTCCCGCCTGGCCGACTTCATCGAGGGCGACGAGGCCGAGGCGCCCCTGGAGGTCGTGTCCGAGGGCATGCGCCAGCGCGACCTCGAGGCAGCGCTCCGCTCGCTCCAGTGGCGCGAGCGCCGCGTGCTGGAGCTGCGCTACGGCCTGGCGTCGGACGAGCCCATGACGCTCGAGGCGATCGGCAGCGAGGTCGGCGTGACCCGCGAGCGCGTACGCCAGATCGAGTCGAAGACCCTCTCGAAGCTGAAGAACTCCCGCGAGGCCGAGAAGCTCAAGGAGGACATCGGCCCGTAGGCGCCGCCTGGCGGCGGCCCCGAAGCTCCGGGGGTGGGACTCGAACCCACAACCTAACGGTTAACAGCCGTTCGCTCTGCCGATTGAGCTACCCCGGACCGCTTTGCGCTACATCGGATGAGGCGGCGCGTGGCGAGAGGGTAGCGGCAATTCAGCGACCCCCCGCTCGACCTCGACGTGGCAATTCGAGCACAGGAGGACGCACTTCGCGGCCTCCTCTCGCAGGCTCTCGATAGAGCGCGCCAACCCGCGGCTTCCGAGTCCGAAGCGCTTCGTAGCGGGGTCGCGATGGTGGAACTGAAGGGCGGCGATGCAGCGGTCGTAACCGCAGAGCTGGCAGCGGCCGCCCGCCTCCGCCACGAGGATCTCCTTCGCACGCCGCCGCCATCTCGTCACGGCGTCGATTCGACACCGCCGGCACTCGATCACGCCATCGCGGCGGTGGACGAGCTCGGTCGGACCGTGCGACCGGCAGTGGCCTGCCGAGCGCGGCTGCCTGCGTCGCTTGAAGCGCGCATGGTCGCTCGTGGAGAGCCCGTAATGCCCTAGCCAGTAGCGCACCGTCGTGGGACTGCGCCCGACTGCCGCGGCGATCTCGCGAATGGTCAGGTCGCGTGCGATCAACTCCGCGAGGTGCTCGCGGGCGAGGCATCCGCGGGGCGCGTGTCGGTCGCGGCCGGCGGGTCGTAGCCCGTGCTTCGCCAGCCAATACGAGACCGTCGACGGGTGGCGGCCCAGCTCCGCGCCGATGCGCTCCAGCGACCAGCCCGCCTCGAGCATCCGAGCGAGCCCCTCCTTGTCCATGGGGCGAACACTAGTTCGCCTGGCGGACGGTCAGTCGCCGGAGCTGGAGCCCGAGTCCTCCGCCTGCGCCACCCGGCGCACGAAGGGCAGCAGGAACCACAGGGCCGCGAAGAGGCCCGCCAGGGCGGCGGTCACCCCGGTCACCATCGTCTCCTTGAAGAGGAGGTCGGTGATCAGCATCACCGCGCCGACCATCGCCGTCGCGAGCGCCGCCAGGCCCGCGATCGAGTAGCGGTTCGAGGCCAGCAGCAGGGCCTCCTTGTCGTGCTGGCGGAAGAGGATGCGGTGGCGCGACGTGGGGGCGATCAGGAGCAGCACCGAGACCGCGGAGGCGATCAGGGTCGCGTAGAAGAGGTGGCGCTGGAACTCGGTGACCCGCGAGAAGCGCTGCGTGAACGGCACCGTGAGCAGGAACGCGAACAGCACCTGCACGCCGGTCAGCGCCACGCGCAGCTCCTGGACGAGCTCCATCAGCTCGCGATCGCGGCGCTCCTTCTCGTCCTCGTCGTGGCCGCCGCCGGGGCGCTGGGGGTCCGAGCTCACCGCGCGGATGCTACGCGCGCCCGATGCGCTCGCGCGCCGCGAACGCCTCGATCGCGCGGGCGGCGCG
>JALZEZ010000017.1 GCA_030861775.1 Actinomycetota bacterium | reverse complement strand
CCGCAGCACGGGCCCGCGCAGCGGCTCGCCCTCCGGCCGCCGCCCCGCCGTCGGGTCGTTCAGCGTGGTCACGCCCGGGGCGACGAAGACGTCGTCCTCCACCTCGCTGAAGGCGGTCAGGTAGCAGCCGGTCTGGATCCGCACGCCGGAGCCGATCACCACGTCGTTGTCCACCGCCGACCCGCGGCCGACCAGCGACCGCGCCCCGATCCGCGCCCGCTCGCGCACGTGCGCCTGGTCGCCGATCGTCACCTCCTCGCCGAGGACCGCTCCGGCGGCCACCACGGCGCCGGCCCCGATGAGCGAGCCCGGTCCGATCTCGAGCGGCGGCACGGGCTCCCGCGAGGCCTTCGACAGCGCCCCGAGGGCCACGGGCTTCCCCAGCACGACCCCGTCCTGCACCCGTACGTGCTCCCCGACCTCCGTCCCGTCGTGGATCACGACGTGGGCCCCGACCTCGCACGACTGCGGCAGAAAGGCTCCGTCCCCGAGCCACAGCCCCGGCGCGCGGTCAGACTCGCGCAGCACGCGACGTCCCCTCGAGCGACCGCTGCAGCGCCTCCAGCACGCGCACCACGCGCACCCCGCTGCGCCCGCCCGACACGGGCTCGGCCCCGTCCCGCACGCACTCCACGAAGTGGCGGCACTCGATCCGCAGCGGCTCCTCGTTCGAGATCTTCGGGCTCCAGACGTCGCCGGAGCGGGCGATGTACTCGCCGTACGAGCTGTAGTCCTGGTCGAAGCCCTTGTCGTAGACGGTGAGCTTGCGCTCCAGCTCCATGTCGTCGAACGTGGCCATCCGCCGCGACCCGACCACGGTGAAGCGCCGCTCCTTGTGGGGATCGAGCCACGACAGGTGCAGGTGCGCCGCGAGCCCGGAGGGGAAGCGCAGGTAGCAGAAGACCACGTCCTCGACGCCCGGCCGCATGTAGCTCTCCCCGAACGCCATGCAGTCGCTCGGCTCCTCGCCCGCCAGCCGCAGCACCACCGACACGTCGTGCGCCCCCAGCGACCACAGGGCGTTCTCGTCCGCGCGCAGCTTCCCCAGGTTGAGCCGGTTCGAGTAGACGTAGTGGATGTCGCCGAGGTCGCCGCCGTCGGCGATCTGCTTCAGCCGCTCGATGCCCGGGTGGTACTCGAGCAGGTGCCCCACCATCAGCAGCCGTCCGGCCCGCTCGGCCGCCGCGGCCACCTCCTCCGCCGCCTCGACCGACTGGGCCAGCGGCTTCTCGACGAACACGTGCTTGCCCGCGTCCAGGGCCCGCAGCGCCAGCTCGGCGTGGGTGGGCACCGGGGTGGCCACCACCACCGCGTCGAGCTCCGGATCGGCCAGAAGATCGTCCAGGTCGGCCGTCGCGCGGGCGCCGGGGAACTGCGGGAGCCAGCGCGAGCGCGCCTCCTCGGAGCCGTCGCACAGCCAGCGGAGCTCGGATCCGGGCAGGCGATCGAAGTTCCGGGCGAGGTTCGGCCCCCAGTAGCCGAGTCCGACCACGCCGATCCGCACGGGCTGAGGCGCCACGCGGCCAGTCTATGTGGCGCTCCGGCGGGGCTTGCGGATTTCGGGGACCTCGCATAGCGTGGACCGCGCCGAGCCCGTCCCTCCGCGCAGAGAAAGGACTCAATCGTGACCCTCGGGCGCCGGCAGGGGACTCGCATACCCATGACTCGCCGCCCGACACGACTTCTGGTCGTCGCCGCCATGCTCGCGGCGCTGCTGTCGCTTGGCGCGTCCGCGCCCGCGAGCGCCGCGCCCACCATCTCGGTGAGCGACGTGAGCATCGACGAGCCCGACCTGGCCAACGAGCTGGTCCAGTTCCAGGTCACGCTGTCGGAGCCCTCGGCCAGCTCGGTCACGGTGAGCTTCGCCACCGCCGACGGCACGGCCAGCTTCGGCGCCCAGGGCCAGGGCGACTACTTCCGCCGCCAGACGCAGACGCTCACCTTCAGCCCCGGCCAGACCACCCGCAACGTGGAGGTCTGGGTCCTGCCCGACGCGCGCGACGAGCTGGACGAGACCTTCCACCTCGACCTCAGCAGCCCCTCGGGGGCCACGATCGCCGACGGCCGCGGCACGGCCACGATCGCCGACGACGACGCCTCGCCCAGCATCAGCGTCAACGACGTCAGCTTCGACGAGCCCGAGATCGACGAGAGGATCTCGTACACGGTGTCGCTCTCGGCCCCGTCCGGCCGCACGGTGACCGTCGACTTCGCGACCGCGAACGGCACCGCCGTCTTCGGCGCCACCGGCCAGGGCGACTACTTCCGCCGCCAGACGCAGACGCTCACCTTCAGCCCCGGCCAGACCACCAAGACGGTCGACGTCTGGGTCCTGACCGACGCCCGCGACGAGCTCGACGAGACGTTCCACCTCGACCTGAGCAACGTCACGGGCGGCGCGACGATCGCGGACAACCGCGGCACGACCACGATCGCCGACGACGACCCCTCGCCGACGATCGTCGTCGACGACCCGATCGTCTGGGAGCCCGTCGGCGCGAACCAGCTCGTCAAGTTCAACGTGAACCTGTCGGCGCCGTCCGGCCGCACGGTGACGGTCAACTTCTCCACCGCGAACGGCACCGCGTCCTTCGGCTCCCAGGGCCAGGGCGACTACTTCCGCCGCACGTCGCAGACGCTCACGTTCAGCCCCGGCCAGACCAACAGGCAGGTCGAGGTCTGGCTGCTGCCCGACGACAGGGACGAGTTCGACGAGACCTTCCACCTCGACCTCAGCGGCGCGACCGGCGGCGCCACGATCGCCGACAGCCGCGGCACGACCACGATCACCGACGACGACGACCCGCCGACGGTCTCGGTCGGCGACATCACCGTGAGCGAGCCCGTCAACGGCCAGTCCATCGCGTCCGTGCCGATCAACCTCTCCCGGCCCAGCGGCAAGACGATCACGGTCCAGTTCAGCACGAACCCCGGCAGCGCCACGGCCGGCTTGGACTACACGACCAAGACCAACCACACGGTCACGATCATCCCGGGCTACAGCGGCATCGTCACCGGCGTCCCGATCCTCGCCGACAACTTCCGCGAGGGGGACGAGGTGCTCCATACGAGCATCGTGCTGCCGGTCAACGCCACGCTGCTCGACGGCAACGGCACCGTGACGATCGGCGGCCACTGCTACGACAAGGAGCCGAACACGTTCGCCACCGCGATGGACCTCGGGTCGATCGCCGGCGACGTGGGCTTCCCGGAGCTGTTCAGCCCGCTCGGGAGCTCGATCTGCCCCGGCGAGACCGACTGGTACAAGGTCCAGCTCCGCGAGGACTCCACGGCCAGCGGCGACAACCCGCTCTCCGCCCTGGTCGGCCTCGAGGTGGCCGACGGCGCGATCAACGGCGACCTCGACCT
The DNA here is from genome assembly GCA_030861775.1 of Actinomycetota bacterium. Taxonomy (GTDB): domain Bacteria; phylum Actinomycetota; class Thermoleophilia; order Solirubrobacterales; family Thermoleophilaceae; genus AC-37. Next base: position 15,395 of record JALZEZ010000017.1, on the reverse strand, counting down.
GTTCGTCTACGACGCCGACGGCACGTTCTACAACTCGAGCGAGAGCACGGGCACGGCCGACGAGGAGGTCTTCTACCAGCTCCCCGACACGGCGGCGATCGACACCGCGTACGTCTACGTGGCCGTAGCCGGCTTCTCGACCGGCGCGCCGGCGACCAACGACTACAGGCTGAAGCTCACCGGGAACTGGTAGCCGCCCCGCGCGGCCGCTGAAAATCCTGGGAGGGCGCGGCTCTTGCGCGCCGCACCGGCGCTGGCATAGGTTTGACCCCGCCGGGTCTGGCCCTCCACAGACGAAAGGACTCATACGTGACCCTCGGACTCCGGCAGGGGCTCGCTGCCGCCGTGATGGCGGCGTTCCTGCTGCTCGCTGCCGCCGCCGGCGCCAGCGCGGCTCCGGCGATCTCGGTCAGCGATCCGAGCATCGACGAGCCGGACGTTCAGAACGAGCTGGTCCGCTTCGAGGTGAGCCTGTCCGAGCCCGCGGCCGGCGTGGTCACGGTCGACTTCGCCACCGCCAACGGCACGGCCGTCTACGGCTCCACCGGTCAGGGCGACTACTTCCGCCGCCTCTCGACCACCCTGACCTTCACCCCCGGCCAGACCCGGAAGACCGTGGACGTCTACGTGCTGCCCGACGCCCACGACGAGCCCGACGAGACGTTCCACCTCGACCTGACGGGCGCGGTCGGGGCCACTATCGCCGACAGCCGCGGCACGGCCACGATCGCCGACGACGACGCCCCTCCGGCGGTCAGCGTCAGCGACCTCTCCATCGACGAGCCCGACTCGAGCAACGAGCTGGTCCGCTTCACGGTCTCGCTCTCCGCGCCCTCCGGCAAGACCGTCAGCGTGGACTTCGCCACCGCCAACGGCACCGCCGCCTACGGCGCCACCGGACAGGGCGACTACTTCCGCCGCACCACGACCACGCTCACGTTCACGCCGGGGCAGACCAGCCGCACCGTGGACGTCTGGGTGCTGCCCGACGCCCGCGACGAGTTCGACGAGACCTTCCACATCGACCTCGCGAACCCGACCGGCGACGCCACCATCGCCGGCGCCCAGGGCACGGCCACCATCGTGGACGACGACGCCCCGCCGTCGGTCTCGGTGGCCGACGTGTACGCGAACGAGGTCGCCGGCCAGAACGAGCTCCTGCGCTTCGAGGTCTCGCTCTCGGCGCCCTCCGGAAAGACCGTCAGCGTCGACTTCGCCACCGCCGACGGCAGCGCCCGCTTCGGCGCCCAGGGCCAGGGCGACTACTTCCGCCGTCAGCTCGGCACGCTGACCTTCTCCCCGGGCCAGACCAGGCGCACGATCGACGTCTGGGTACTGCACGACAGCCTCGACGAGCCGCCGGAGGACTTCTTCCTCGATCTCAGCAACGCCACCGAGGGGGTCACGATCGCGCGCTCGCGCGGCACGGCCACGATCTACCCGCAGCCGCGCATCTCCGTGAGCGACGTGACGATCGACGAGCCGGACTCCCAGAACGAGCTGGCCAGCTTCCAGGTGTCGCTGTCGAACCCCTCGACCAGGACCGTGACGGTGGACTTCGCCACCGCCGACGGCACGGCCGTCTACGGGGCCCAGGGCCAGGGCGACTACTTCCGCCGGACCGCGACCACGCTCAGCTTCGCCCCCGGGCAGACCACGAAGACGGTGGACGTCTACGTGCTGCCCGACGCCCGCGACGAGGTCGACGAGACGTTCTCCCTGGACGTCGCGAACCCGACCGGCGGGGCGAGCGTCGGCGACGGCCAGGGCACGGCCACCATCGCCGACGACGACGCGCCGCCGGAGATCGCGGTGAACGACGTGAGCGTGGACGAGCCGGCCGACGGGAACCGGCTGACCACCTTCGAGGTCACGCTCTCGGCCGCCTCGGGGCGCACCGTGACCGTGGACTTCGCCACGACCAACGGCACCGCCGGCTTCGGCTCCACCGGCCAGGGCGACTACTTCCGCCGCCAGCCAAGCACACTGACCTTCTCGCCCGGCCAGACCAGGAAGACGGTGGACGTCTACGTGCTGCCCGACAGCCGCGACGAGTTCGACGAGACCTTCCACCTCGACCTGAGCAACGTCACGGGCGGGGCGACGCTCGCCGACGCGCGCGGCACGGCCACCATCGCCGACGAGGACCCGGCGCCCACGATGCAGGTCTCCGACGCCGGGATCGACGAGCCCGACGGCGACCCCGAGAACGCCTCGGTCGCGGTCACGCTCTCGGCTGCCTCGGAGAAGCCGATCACGGTCCAGCGCGGCGTGTCCGACGGCAGCGCCACGGCGGCCGACTACGACGCCCCCGCTCCCGCGCAGATCGGCTTCGCGCCCGGCGAGACCAGCCACATCGTGCGGGTCCCGGTGCGCTCCGACGCCCTCGACGAGGACGATGAGACCTTCCACGTGGACCTGGCGGGCGCGACCAACGCGGGCCTGGCCGACACGCGCGGCACCGTCACGATCGCCGACGACGACGCGCCGCCCGCGATCTCCGTCAGCGACGTCGCGATCGACGAGCCGGACACGGCGAACGAGCAGGCCGCCTTCACGGTCTCACTGTCGGCGCCCTCGGGGCGGCCGGTCACCACCACCGCGCAGCCCGTGGACGGCACCGCCACGGCCGGCGCCGACTGGGTGTCGCAGGCGCCGAGCCTCCTCACGTTCGCCCCTGGGGAGACGTCGAAGACCGTACAGGTGGCGGTCCGGCCGGACGCCCTCGACGAGTTCGACGAGACGTTCCACCTGGACCTCGGCCCGGTGGTCGCGGCCACCGCGAGCAGCGGCCGCGGCACCGCCACGATCGCCGACGACGACGCCGCTCCGAGCGTGTCGATCTCGGACGTGGCCGTGACCGAGCCGGCCAGCGGCCAGACCACCGCCACCGCGGCGATCACGCTCTCGGCGCCGAGCGGGAAGGCCGTGACGGTCACCCGCGCCACCGCCGACGGCAGCGCCACCGCCGGCTCCGACTACACGGCCGCCTCCGGTCAGATCGTGATCCCACCCGGCTCCACGAGCGCGAACGCCGACGTGGCGGTCCTCTCCGACGACTTCCGCGAGCTGCTCGAGACCTTCGACCAGGGGCTCTCCGCCGCGGAGAACGCGACCGTCGCCGATGGCGGCGGCACGGTCACGATCGCCGCCAACTGCCACGACCGCGAGCCGCAGACGTTCTACGAGGCCCTCGGCATCGGCTCCGTGAGCGGCGACGTCGGGGAGGAGGTCGTGACGAGCGCTGCGGGCGCCTCGATCTGCGCCGGCGACGAGGACTGGTTCCGCTTCCAGCTTCGCGAGGACTCGACCGCGAGCGGTGACGTGTACCTGTCCGCCGACGTGGAGCTCGAGGTGCCGGATGCGGTCATGGGCGGCGACCTCGACCTCTACGTCTACGACGAGGACGGCAGCTACTTCGACTCGAGCGAGGGCTCCGGGACCGCCGACGAGAAGGTCTTCTACTGGTTCGACGACAGCCCGGCGATCGACACGAGCTGGGTCTACGTGGCCGTCATCGGCTATCCGGACCCCGTCACCGGCCAGCCGGCGGCCAACGACTACACGCTCCGAGTCACCGGCAACACGTCGCCGGACCCGTAGGCCGGCCGCGCGAACCGGCCTGAGGCGGGTCTAAACTCGGCCCATGGCGACCACGGAGGGCAAGAAGAAGAGCGGAGGGCGCGGCAACGGAGCCGCCGCCGTCGACTTCGCGCACCGCCGCGTGGACCACGCCGAGGGGGGCTCGGCCCCGCCCGCGATCGAGCTCGACCAGTTCGAGCGCAACCTGCTCGGCGACCTGTTCGCGGTCATCGAGGAGCACGACGACAGCGGCTCGCCGCGCATCGAGCGCGACCCGATCGAGCGCGCCTTCGTCTTCGCCTGCGAGCGCCACGCCGACCAGCGCCGCCGCTCGGGGGAGGACTTCATCGTCCACCCGGTGGCCGTGGCCAAGATCTGCGCGGGCATGCGGCTCGACACGGCCACGCTGTGCGCCGCCCTGCTGCACGACACGGTCGAGGACACCAGCGCGTCGCTGATGGAGGTGCGCGACGAGTTCGGCGAGGAGATCGCCACGCTCGTCGACGGCGTCACCAAGCTCACCGGGATCACCTTCCAGAGCCGCGACGAGAAGCAGGCCGAGAACTACCGGAAGATGATCGTGGCGATGGCGCACGACATCCGCGTCGTGCTCATCAAGCTCGCCGACCGCCTCCACAACATGCGCACGCTCGATGCGATGCCGAAGCAGAAGCAGCAGGAGACGGCCAAGGAGACGCTCGAGATCTTCGCCCCGCTGGCCCACCGGCTCGGCATCCACGCGATCAAGTGGGAGCTGGAGGACCTGGCCTTCGCCACGCTGCACCCGCGCAAGTACAAGGAGATCAAGGGGCTGGTCAACCAGCAGCGCGAGGAGCGCGAGCGCTACGTGGCCCGGGCCGGCGAGTACCTGCGCAAGGAGCTGGAGGAGGTCGGGATCGAGGCCGAGATCTCAGGCCGCGCGAAGCACTTCTACTCGATCTACTCGAAGATGACCAAGAAGGGCCGCGAGTTCAACGAGATCTACGACCTGACCGCGATGCGCGTGCTGGTCGGTTCGGTCAAGGACTGCTACGGCGCGATCGGGGTCATCCACTCGCTCTGGAAGCCGCTGCCGGGGCGCTTCAAGGACTGGGTCGCGATGCCCAAGTTCAACCGCTACCAGGCCCTGCACACCACCGTGATCGGGCCCGAGGGGCGGCCGCTCGAGATCCAGATCCGCACGCGCGACATGCACGAGACCGCCGAGTACGGGATCGCCGCGCACTGGACCTACAAGGACGGCAACCGGCCGGGCCCGGCCGGGGACGCCAAGGACCGCATCCAGTGGATCCAGCAGCTCCTCGACTGGCAGAAGGACCTGAAGGACCCGCAGGACTTCGTCGAGGGCCTGAAGGTCGACCTGTTCGAGGACGAGGTGTTCGTCTTCACTCCCAAGGGCGAGGTCAAGTCGCTCGCCGCGGGCGCCACGCCGCTCGACTTCGCCTACGAGATCCACACCGACGTGGGCCACCGCTGCGTGGGCGCCAAGGTCAACGGGAAGATCGTCCCGCTGCACTACGAGCTCCGGTCGGGCGACATCTGCGAGGTCCTGACCTCGAAGAAGGACCGCGGCCCCTCGCGCGACTGGCTCTCGCTGGCCAAGACCACCCGCGCCCAGTCGAAGATCCGGGCCTGGTTCAAGCGCGAGCGGCGCGAGGACGCCGAGCGCACCGGGCGCGAGATCCTGGCCGAGAACCTCAAGCGCGCCGGCCTCCCCGCCCAGAAGATGTCCGGCTCGCCGCTGCTGGCGGACGTGATCCGCGAGATGGGGTTCAAGAAGGGCGAGGACTTCTACATCGCGCTCGGGCAGGCGAAGGTGTCGGCCAAGGTCGTCACCAACAAGCTGCTCCAGCGGCTCAAGCAGGGGGAGGCCGCGGTCGAGGCCGCGCCGGGCGAGGAGCTGCTCACCCACCGCCGCAAGGAGGTGGCAAAGCCCACCGCCGACTCCTCGACCTACGGCATCGACGTGAAGGGGATCGAGAACGTGCCGGTGCGGCTGGCCAAGTGCTGCCGGCCGGTGCCGGGCGACGGGATCCTGGGCTACATCTCGCTGGGCAAGGGCATCACGATCCACCGCGCCGACTGCTCCAACGCCAAGGCGCTCAAGCGCAACCCGGAGCGCTTCACGCCGGTCGAGTGGGCGGGGGAGGGGACCACCTCGTTCCGGGTCGAGCTCCAGGTGGACGGCTGGGACCGCACCCGCATGCTCGAGGACCTGTCGCGGACCTTCGCCGAGAGCGGGATCAACATCCTCGAGGCCCGCTGCACGGTGGACCACCCGATGGTGAAGAACCGCTTCGTCGTCGAGGTGGGGGACACCCAGGCGCTCAAGCACTGCATCCAGCGCCTGCGCAACGTCGATTCCGTCTTCGACGCCTATCGCGTCACCCCGACGGCGTAGGCCCCTTGCGCCGGGGGACCATCCCGGCCAGTATGGATCGGTGGTAAAGGGGCTCGCAGCGGCATGCGCCGCGGTCGTGCTCGCGCTCGGCGCGGCGGCCCCCGCGAGCGCCGATTCGCTGGACGCGGCGATCGACCACAACCTCGCGTTCGCGGCGGCGCAGCTCAACCGCACGCTGGCGGAGGTCCCCACCGGCGCGTACCCGCACGACACGATGAGCGACGGGCGCTGGCGCACCCGCCCGGCGGGGTGGTGGATCAGCGGCTTCCTGCCGGGCTCGCTGTGGTTGATGTACCAGGCCACCGGCGACCCCGCCTGGCGCACCGCGGCCGCCTCCCGCCAGGCCGGCGTCGAGAGCCAGAAGACCCGGACCGACAGCCACGACCTCGGCTTCATGATCCTCGACAGCTTCGGCCAGGGCTACCGGATGACGGGGGACACGGCCTACCGGAGCGTCGCCCTCACCGCCGCCAGCTCGCTGGCCACCCGCTACAGCCCGATCGTGCGCGCCACCCGCTCGTGGGACAACACGAGCGCCGACGAGCCCACCGACTTCAAGGTCATCGTCGACAACATGATGAACCTCGAGCTGCTGCTCTGGGCGTGGCGCCAGACCGGCGACACGGGGCACCGGTCGAAGGCGCTCGAGCACGCCCTGCGCAGCGCGGCCGAGCACGTGCGCGCCGACGGCAGCACGCACCACCTCGTCGTGTTCGACTCGAACACCGGCGCGGTCAAGCGCAAGCAGACCGTGCAGGGCTACAGCGACACGTCCACGTGGTCGCGCGGGCAGGCGTGGGCGCTGTACGGGTTCACGATGGCGTTCCGCGAGCTGCGCGACTCGCGCATGCTGGACACCGCCCGCCGCGTCGCGGACTGGTACATCGGGCACCTCCCGGCGGACAGGGTGCCGTACTGGGACTTCGACGCGCCGGGCATCCCGAGCGAGCCGCGCGACAGCTCGGCCGCGGCCATCGCCGCCTCCGGCCTGCTCGAGCTGTCCCGGATCGAGACCGACCCGGCCCGCGCGCAGCAGTACCTCGACGCGGCGAGGGCGACGCTCACCTCGCTGTCGTCGCCCACCTACCTGGCCGAGGGCACGAGCCACCGCTCGATCCTGCTGCACGGCACGTCGAACAAGCCGGGCGGCGACTTCGACCGCGGCCTGATCTACGGCGACTACTACTTCCTGGAGGCCATGCTGCGCTACCGGGCGATCGCCCGCCGGGCGGACCTCCAGCCCGAAGAGCGCGGCCCCGACTTCAACGGCGACGGCTTCGACGACCTGGCCGTCGGCTCGCCCGGGGAGGACGAGGGCTCGCTGACCGACATGGGCTACGTGAACGTCCGCTACGGGCGCGCGCAGAGCCTCACGAGCGCGGGAGCGCAGCGGTTCACGCAGAACCTCGCCGGGCACCCGGCCGAGTCCGGCGACCGCTTCGGGACGAGCATGGCCACCGGCGACTTCGACCGCGACGGCTACACCGACCTGGCGGTCGGCGCGCCCTACGAGGACGCCGGGGCGTCGACGCCGGACTCGGGGCAGGTCACGGTCCTGTACGGCAGCTCGTCCGGCCTCACCGCCACGCGCGCCCAGCAGTTCAACCAGTCACACGCCGCGGGGGTGGTCGAGCCCAACGACCGCTACGGGCAGGCGCTGGCCAGCGGCGACTTCGACGGCGACGGCTACGCGGACCTCGCGGCCGGCGCGCCCGGCGAGGGGGCGCCCTCGGTGCCGGACACCGGCGAGGTGAACGTCCTCCACGGCGGCCCGTCCGGGCTGTCGAGCGCCGGCGCGGAGCGCTTCGGGCAGGGCCAGGCGGGCGGCCTGAGCCGGTCCAAGGAGCTGTTCGGCGCCGCGCTGGCGGCGGGCCGGGTCAACGGCGACGGGTACGCCGACCTGGCCGTCGGGGCGCCCGGGATCCCGGACAGCCCGAACCCGGGCGACGGCGGCGTGATCACGCTCGTCTACGGCGGGGTGGACGGGATCGAGCCGAGCGTCAACCAGCAGTTCGACCAGAGCTGGACGGGCAACGCGGTCGAGACCGGCGACCGTTTCGGCGCGAGCGTGGCGATAGGCCGCTTCAACGAGGACGCGTACGGCGACGTGGCCGGCGGCGCGCCGAACGAGGACGGGGCCTGCGCGTGCCCGGACTACATGGGCGAGGTGGGCGTGATCAACGTGGCCTACGGCGCGTCGTCCGGCCTGGCGCGCGACAACCGCGCGAAGCAGTTCACCCAGGTGGGCGTCGGCGGGAGGTCGGAGGGCTCCGACCGGTTCGGCTCGGTCCTCGCGGCCGCCCGGCTTGACGGCGACCCCTACGCGGACCTGGCGATCGGGACCCCGTTGGAGGACGTCCCGGACACCTCCTCGGCCAGCGCCGACGCGGGCCAGGTCGCCGTCATGCACGGGAGCACCGGCGCGGGACTCACCCCGAACCGGGCCCGCCGGTTCGAGCTCGGCACGACGAGCAACAGCGTCGCCGCGGACGACCGCTTCGGGTCCGCCCTGGGCCTAGGCGACTTTAACGGCGACGACGTCTTCGACGCCGCCATGGGCGCGCCGGGCGACGGCTATCCCAGCCTGCCCGACGCCGGCTGGGTGAAGGCGCTGCACGGCCGCCCGACCGCCTTCGGGTTCACCGCGCTCTCGTTCACCCAGGGCAACACCGCGGGCTTCACCGAGGCGGGCGACCGCTTCGGCGCCGCGATGCCGTAGCTAGCTGACGACCGGCAGCCCGAGCGGGCGCACGCCCAGCTCGACCTCGTGGAAGTCGCCGATGTGGTCGCCGTCGAGCTGGAGCGGGAAGGGGCGGTCGTTCTTGGACACGATCCGCAGCTCGCGCAGGCCCTCGAGCGGCTCGACCTGGGCGTGCTTGGAGACCGAGTCGGGGCCGCCGGCGAAGATCCGGGTCAGGATCGTGGGCACCTCGAACGGCGTGGCGCGCTTCAGCACGGCGGCCGAGAGCGTCCCGTTGCGGTTCCCGGCGCCGATGCAGACCCGGATCGGGTGGCTCGAGAAGTACGTGTAGGGGTCCGAGTTCTGGACGATCACGGTCACGCCGTCGATCGTCCGCCCGTCGGCCTCGACCCGCACCCGCACGGGGCGGACGAGGTAGCGGCGGGCGAAGGTGCTGAGCGCGGTGGCTGTGAAGTACCACTCGCTGGCCCGGGCCTTGAGCGTGGGGTGGCGGTCGACCTGCTCGACCACGCTGGCGTCCAGGCCCACGCCGGCGGCGAAGGTGAAGAGGCGGTCGTTGGCGATCCCCAGGTCCACCCGCGAGGGCTCGAAGCGATCGGCCATGCCGAGCAGGTGCTCGGTGGCGTCGACCACGTCGTTGGGGATCCCCAGGCTGCGGCAGAAGACGTTGGTGGAGCCGCCCGGCAGGGCCGTGAGCGGGGTGTCGGAGCCGGCCAGGCCGTTGGCGGCCTCGTTCACGGTCCCGTCGCCGCCGAAGGCGACCACCACGTCGTAGCCCTCGTCGGCGGCCTCGCGGCACAGCTCGGTGGCGTGCGCCTTGGCCTGGGTGTCGATCGCGTCCACCTCGTAGCGGCCCTGGAGGGCGTAGACGACGAGGTTCTTGAGCCGGTCCGAGACCGTGCTGGCGTACGGGTTCACGATCACCAGCATCCGCCGCTTGGGCGTGCGGGTGGGGAGGATCTGCTCGGCGAGGTCCTCGGCTCGCTCGAGAACGGTCTCGGGAGGGGGCATTCGGAGGGCCTACCCCGGCCCGGCGCCGTGGTTACCTGACCTTCGCGAGAGGTCCGTGGGCAAGCTCTTTCCTAGGGTGGCGAATACCCAGGACCGTGGATATGGTGGATCGCGGCAGGGCCCCCGGGGCGAACGGACCCAACCCAGGAGTGGACTCGTGAAGATCGGAATCATTGGACTCGGCTATGTGGGACTGCCCCTCGGCGTGGCCTTCGCCGAGGCCGGGCACGACGTCGTCGGCCTCGACACCGACCCCCGGCGGATCGCCGCGGTGCAGGACGGCGAGAGCTACATCGAGGACGTCGCCTCGCACCGCATCAAGGCGCTGGACGGGCGCCTGCGCGCCACCGCCCGCTACGCGGACCTGTCGAAGTGCGACGCGGTCGTCATCGCCGTCCCGACGCCGCTGACCCGCAACCGCGAGCCCGATCTGGGCGCGCTGGTCTCCTCGGGCACCTCGCTCGCCGGCGTGCTCCAGGAGGGCCAGCTCGTGGCGCTCGAGTCCACGACCTACCCCGGCACCACCCGCGAGCGGCTGGTCCCGCTGCTGGAGGAGTCCGGGCTGAAGGCCGGCCGCGACTTCCACGTGGCGTTCTCGCCCGAGCGCGTGGACCCGGGCCGGATCGACTACACGCTGCGCACCACCCCGAAGGTCGTCGGCGGCCTCACGCCGGAGTGCCTGTCGCGGGCGGTCTCGCTCTACGGCGAGGTCTGCGACAACCTGGTCGAGGTCTCCACGCTGGAGGCGGCCGAGCTGACCAAGCTGCTCGAGAACGTCTTCCGCTCGGTGAACATCGCGATGGTCAACGAGCTGGCGATGCTCTGCGACCGCATGCACATCGACGTGTGGGAGGTCGTCGAGGCGGCCGCGACCAAGCCCTACGGCTTCATGCGCTTCGACCCGGGCCCCGGCATGGGCGGCCACTGCCTGCCGGTGGACCCGTTCTACCTGGCCTGGAAGGCGCGCGAGTACGACACGCCGACCGAGTTCATCGAGCTGGCCGGCGAGGTCAACCAGAACATGCCGTACTTCTGCGTGGAGAAGATCACCCGCGCCCTGAACGAGCACTCGAAGCCGGTGCGCGGCTCGCGCGTGGCGATCCTCGGGGTCTCGTACAAGTCCGGCGTGGGGGACCTGCGCGAGTCGCCGGCGCTGAAGATCATGCGCCTGCTGAGCGAGCGCGGGGCCGAGCTGTCCTACGTCGACGAGTACGTCCCGTCGCTGCCGGACTTCGGGCTCCAGCACCAGGAGATCGGCCCGGCGCTGGACGGGTGCGACGCGGCCGCTATCGTCACCGCGCATCCCGGGCTCGACGTGAGGCACGTGGTCTCGGCCGCCCCTCTCGTCGTGGACTTCCGCGGGGTCACCCGCGGGATCGAGGCCCCGAACCTCGTCCGCCTCTAAGGCGCGGCATTGCAGGGCTTCACCGGATACTTGACAGAGGCGTCACCTGCGGAGATGCTGGCCGCAGTGGCCATCGCGCCGCAATCGGACTCGCACGAGAAGGAGCTCGTCTAGATGACCATTCTCTCCGTGGTGGGCACGAGGCCCAACTTCGTGAAGACCGCCCCGGTGATCTCGGCCCTGCGCGCCCGTTTCCCGGGCGAGCGGCACGTGCTGGTTCACACCGGGCAGCACTACGACCGGGGGATGTCGGACGTCTTCCTGGAGCAGCTCGACATGCCGGAGCCGGACCACCTCCTGGGCGTGGGCTCGGGCAGCCACGCGGTGCAGACCGCGCGGGTGATGGAGGGGATCGAGACCGTGCTCGAGCTCGAGCAGCCCGACCTGGTGATCGTCCCCGGCGACGTGAACTCCACGGCCGCCGCCGCGCTGGTGGCCGTGAAGATGAACATCCCGGTGGCCCACCTGGAGTCGGGCCTGCGCAGCTTCGACCGCACGATGCCGGAGGAGATCAACCGGGTCGTGGCCGACGCGCTCGCGGAGCACCTGTTCATCCACTCCGAGGACGCGATCGAGAACCTGCGCAACGAGGGCATCCCGGACGAGCGGGTGCACTTCGTGGGGAACACGATGATCGACAGCCTGGTGGCGGTCGAGGACCGCTTCCGCGCGCTCGGCACCGCCGAGGCGTTCGGCGTGACGCCGGGGAACTACCTGCTGGTCACGCTGCACCGGCCGGCGCTGGTCGACGGCCCGCTGCTGGAGGACGTGATCGACCGGCTGGGCGAGGTGGCCCGCGAGCTGCCGGTGCTCTTCCCGGTCCACCCCCGCACGCGCAAGATGATGCGGGGCATGGACGTGAGCCAGGCGATCACGCTGATCGACCCGGTCGGCTACCTCGAGTTCCTGGCCCTCCAGGCGGACGCCCGGGCGGTCCTGACCGACTCCGGCGGCGTGCAGGAGGAGACCACCTACCTGAACGTGCCGTGCTACACGCTGCGCGACAACACCGAGCGGCCGGTCACGGTCCGCGTCGGGACCAACACCCTGCTCGGCCTCGAGCCGAGCCGGATCTCGGACATCCTGCCCACCCTCTCGCGGTTCCGCGCCCTCAACCAGCCGCCCCCGCTGTGGGACGGCCGGGCGGCCGAGCGCGTGGCCGACTCCGTGGAGCGGATCATGGAGGCGGGCGCGCTGGCCCTGGCCTCCTAGGCTCTCCGGAGACTCGCGAATGACCACGGAAGCGACAGGGGTGAGCGCGCCGCTCGGGCGGCGGGCGATGCTGCTCGGCGGAGCCGCGGCGGTGGCCGGGGCCGGGGCGACGGCGCTCGCGCGGCCGTCGTCGGCCTTCGGGGCGACGGCGCCGATGGTGCTCGAGTCCGACTCGCCCTCGTCGGTGCCGCTCACGATCAAGGGCGCGAGCGGCCAGACGGCCAACATCACCGAGTGGCGCGACTCGGGCAACGCGCTGATGGCGCGGGTCACGCACTCCGGCTTCCTGCACGCGCGGCAGCTCTTCATCAACACGGCCGACCAGGGTCAGGGCCAGTCGCCGGAGGTCCACTACAAGGCCGCGAACGGCGAGTGGCTGAGCGGCATCGACTGGGCCGCGGCGATCCCGGCGCGCGACTACGTCGTGGCCGCGAAGGTCGATCACCCGACGGCGGGGTCGGTCTTCGACCTCATCTACTGCTCGCACAACGGCTCGAACGCCCCGACGGTGGGCGTGGGCATCGCGCAGCCCGACCGCAGCTACCGCCTCCAGGTCTTCTCGGACTCCGACGAGCCGGACCAGGGGGGCCTGATGGTGCGCTCGCCCGTCAACCAGACGGCCAGGCCGTTCGCCGTCCGCTGGGCGTTCAGCAGCCCGGCGGTGGACCTGTTCGCGGTCAACGCGGACGGGTCGTTCGAGGCGACCAACAAGAACCGCCAGAAGACGTTCGGCGTCACCGCCGACGGGTGGCTGACGCCGCTCAAGGTCAGGTCGGACGGCACGCGCCGGCCGCTGCGGATGGTCGACTCCGACGGCACGCGCTGGTTCGACTTCCAGTACTCCGACGGCGGCTACCTCTCGTTCGTCAACACCTGGACGGGCAGGAGCTCGTGGCGGGTGGGCTCGGACGGCCGCCTCGAGGCGCTCCAGACGATCAACGCGCGGACGCACGGCATCCAGGTGCCGCACGTCAGCGGGGGCACCCCCTCCGGCGGCAGCTCCGGCGAGATCCGCGTGGGCAACAACAGGCTGTGGGTCAACGACCGCGGCACGTGGAAGTCGATCAGCCTCTAGGGGGACGATGGACTACCAGGCCCTGACCGACGAGCACAAGCGCGAGATCCTCAGCGCGAACCTGCTCCAGGTCGAGAGCGAGCACTTCGAGCTCTCGACGCGCCTGGCGGCGTACGACGGAGCGCGCGACGTGACGGCCGAGAACAAGGCCGAGATGACCCGCCAGACGCAGGAGCGGCTGGCGTCGCTGGAGGCGGCGATCGCGGTCTACCGCGAGCGGCTGGCCGAGCTGGGCGAGCCGTCGTCCAACGGGACCAGCGGCGAGTAGATCGCCAGCAGCTTCCGCTCCTCCTCCTGCCAGTTGAACTGCTCCAGCGCGAGCCGGCGGGCCTCGCGGCGGCGGGCCTCGTAGCCGGCCGGGTCGTCGAGGATCCGGCGCACGGCGGTGGCAAGGCTCTGGGGGGAGGCGGGGTCGAAGACCTCGCCCACCGGGGGATCGCCGGCGGTGGCCACGCGGCGGATCTCCGGGAGGTCGCTGGCCGCCATCGGCAGGCCGGCCATCAGGTACTCGTAGAGCTTGTTGGTGTCGCCGAGCGAGTTGCTGACGTTGTCGGCGCGGATCGGGACCAGGCCCACGGTGGCGGCGGCCGCGGTGCGGACCAGCTCGTCGAAGGGGCGTGGGGGGAGCAGGTGCACGCGGTCGGCCAGGCCCTCCTCGCGGGCCCACTCGCGGATCAGCTCGAGGTCGCCCTCGCGGCCGAAGCCGAGGACGATCAGGTCCACGTCGTCGAGCTCGTGCAGGGCCTGGATGGCCTCCCTGAACGCGCGCGAGTGGGCGTAGATGCCGCCCTGGTAGAGCAGCGTGCGGCGCTCGGCAGGGTAGCCGGGGTCGAGCGGCTCGACATCGTCGACGCGCATGGGGACGTTGCCGAGCACGACCACGTCGTCGCGGCCGTAGCGCTCGTTCAGCACCTTCGCCCGCGAGGGGTTGGTGGTGATGACGGCGTCGGCGGCTCCGACCATCAGGCGCTCGAGGGCGGCGCTGCCGCGGGCCACCAGGCGGGCGATGCGCTCGGGGCGGAAGCCCTCGCCGTAGAGCTCGTGGGCGTCGTAGACGAGCCCGGCGCGGCGCAGGCGGCTGGCGAGCAGCATGGGGAGGCCGGGATGGACGTTGTGCGAGTGGTAGGCGTCCGCTTTCGCGCGCAGCACTCGGAGCCAGAGGCCGAGCAGGGTGGCGGCGCGCTTGAGCGGCGAGACGCTCCCCGTGCGGCTGCCGAGGGGGACCTCCACGACGTCGATCCCGTCGACGCTGCGCTCGCGCGTGCGGTCGATCTCGTAGGCGCAGCCGATCAGCAGCACCGAGCGGCCTGAGCCCGCCACGGAGCGGGCCTCCTTCCACACGCGGGCGTCGAAGGCGAGGTCCGAGACCACCGCCATGCATACGTCGTATCGGGTAGGCACCGCGGCCATCGTAGGAGGCCGGGCGGCGGCTCCCACGGGTGGCGCCGGCCCCTCGCCCGGGGTTAGACTCGGAACGAGGCAGGGACGCTTCTGCGCGCGACGATCGGCACCGATACCGCTCTACTTCCCGATCCGGCTCCGCAGCCGGATCGCGTGCTCGTGCGCGTGCTCGCGACCGGGCGCGTGGCCACTCGGGAGCCCGCGGCGCGGAGCACCGCGGCCGAGATCTACCCGCTGCTGCGGGCGCGCGCGCGGGCCGCGGTGGACGTGCTCGTCAGCGAGGGGCCGGCGACGGTGATCGGCAAGGCGTCGCACCTGCTGAGGCGCCAGCGCAGCGCCCCGGGGGCGATGTACGTGAGCTTCGCGGGGCGCGTGATCGAGGACCGCTCCGAGCGGGGGCTGACGCCCGGTGTCCGCGTGGCGGGGCTGGTGCTGACGCACCCCGAGGCGGACGTGGTGGTGGCCCGGCCGGAGTACGTGTTCGAGCTGCCCGAGGGGGTCGGCGACGAGGCCGCCGCGCTGGTGCTGCCCGGCGGGCTCGCCGTGCGGGCCGCCGAGCAGGCGCTGGGGCTGACCGACGGGCCGGTGGGGGTCTCCGGGCCGGGGC
>JALZEZ010000377.1 GCA_030861775.1 Actinomycetota bacterium | reverse complement strand
GACCACGACCGGGCCCCGGTCGCCGGCGCAGGGCGCCTCCGGGCAGGCGGGCAGCGAGCCGGCTCGCGCGGGAGCGGCGAACGAGGCCGCCGCGAGCACGGCGAGCGATGCTGCGAGACGGCGGCGGGCCAGGTCCCGAACGTAGGTGCGGTGACCAGCGCGGTCAAGGGGCGTTTCGCGCCAGCCCGGAGGCGGGTAACGAAAAGTACCCCCCTACTAACAGCGGAGGCCAAGTTGAGCAGAGTTCTCCTTGCCGTAGCCGCTGCCGTCGTCGTATCCCTCGCCCTGGCCGCGAACTCCCTCGCGGCTCCGAACTGGGCCGCGGCCGGCAGCGCCACAGTCCACCCCGGCGTCATGACCTTCACGGAAGGCTCGGGTCAGTGCACGTCCAACTTCGTCTTCTACGACGCGAGCAACACCGTCTACATCGGCCAGTCCGCGCACTGCTCGGGCACCGGCGCCGCCACCGAGACCAACGGCTGCGAGGCGAACTCGCTGCCGCTCGGCACGCGCGTGGAGGTCGACGGCGCGAGCCAGCCGGGGACCATGGTCTACAACTCGTGGATCGCCATGCAGCAGGCGAACGAGCGGGACGCGAACACCTGCGAGTACAACGACTTCGCGCTGGTCCGGCTCGACCCCGCCGACTTCGGCAAGGTCAACCCGTCGATCCCGTTCTGGGGTGGCCCGACCGGGCTCACCGACACCGTCGCCAACGGCTCCGACGTGCTGAGCTACGGCAACTCCAGCCTGCGGCTTGGCGTGGAGGCGTTGAGCCCCAAGCAGGGCAAGCAGCTCTCGCAGGCGAACGGCGGCTGGAACCACCACGTGTACACGGTCACGCCCGGCATCCCGGGCGACTCCGGCAGCGCGTTCATCGACGCGCAGGGCCGCGCGTTCGGCACGCTCAGCACGGTGCAGGCCGCACCGGCTCCCGCGTCGAATGGTGTTGGCGACGTGAGCCGCGAGCTGTCCTACATGGCCTCGCACGGCGGGCCGTCGGTCACGCTCGCCCAGGGCACCGAGTCGTTCGCCGGGCCGCTTCCCTAGATCCTCATCCCGTAGACGCAGGTCCGAGACCCCGGCATGCCCCCCGCCGGGGTCTCGGCTATGCGCCGGTCTAGCAGCCGGAGTACACGACCCAGGAGCGGTTGCGGCCGGTCTCGTGGAAGTTGGCGGGGCGGTCCGGCGGGGCGGTCGGGTCGCGGGGGTCGAGCACGGAGAGGCGGGCCGCCTCGGGGTTCGCCGGGGCGACGAAGAAGCCGCCGCGGGCGGTGGGCTCGCGGGCGGCCGAGACGAAGTCCTCCGGCGGGATCCGGCTGTGGTAGGCGAGGTTGGGGATGGGCCGGTGGTTCGCCACGAGGATGGGAAGGCACCCGACCGGCAGGGGCCGGTCCAGCTCGCCGGCGATGTCGTTGAGGTCGGCGGCGACGCGGTCGCGGTCCGCGATGTCGTCGCGCAGGTCCGACAGGCGGCCGGCCTGGGCGGGGGCGAAGACGAGCATCGCCGCCAGCACGGCCAGGCCGCCCGCCATCCAGGGCCGGCGGCGCCCGTCGGCTTGGTCGAGCGCCAACCAGCCGAAGACGGCCACGGCGGCGAACAGCGACAGCATCGCGCCCGCGAGGAAGAGATAGCGCCCGAGCAGCGAGAGCCCGCCGACCGCGAGGACCAGGAAGGCCACCCCGTTGAGGACGAGGATCGCCGCCGGCACGGCGGCCCGGCGGCGCAGCCAGGCGAGCGCCAGGCCGAAGCCGATCACCGCCGCGAGCAGCTCGGGGAGCCGCATGATCTCCCCGAGGCGGCGCGGCATGATGCGCGGCACGTCGTCGAGGCCGCGCGGGCGGCCCAGGTCGGCGGCCAGGTCGCTCGTGCCGTGCAGCGACCACAGCGGGTCGCCGGTCACGAGCAGGTCGCTGAGCGCCCAGAGCAGCGGCGCCGCGGCGGCGAGCAGCCCGAGCCGCAGCGCGCGGCCGCGGTCGAGCGGTTCCGCACGCGGCCATACGACCCAGAGCCAGTATGCGCCCGCCATCAGCCAGGCCTCCGGCCGCAGCAGGCCGGCCAGCCCGAGCAGCACGAGCACGGGCCAGCCGCGGCGGGGTCTCCTCACCTCCAGCACCGCGGCCCACACGATCAGGGCGATCGTCGGCAGGTCCACGTAGCCGCGGATGCCGAAGTTGAGCGGCGGTACGCGGGTGAGGAAGATCGTCGCGGCGAGCAGGCCGACCGGCCAGGCGAACAGCTCGTGCCCGAGCCGGAACAGCCCGACGGCGATGAAGCCCATCGAGAGGATCACGAGGCCCAGCAGCAGCTCCTCGGAGGCGCCGCGGAACGGGGAGACGACCGCGCCGACGGCGATCGCCAGCGGGTGCGGGGTGGGGGCCACGGGGACCTCGTAGTCGGGCCGGTCGCCGTCGGCGAGCTGGTCCCCCCAGGTGAGCGCGTAGAACGTGTCGTAGTTCAGGAAGGCGTGCCCGAAGGCGGCGAAGACGAGCAGCCCGACGACGGCCGCCGCCGCGGCGTCCAGCACGGTTCGGCGGCCGAGACCCATCCCGCGCAAGCTATCCGGCGGCCCGCCGGAGCCGCGAGTAAAGTGGCCCGCGATGCTCTCGCTGTACCGCCGCCACCGCCCGAGGACCTTCGACGAGGTGGTCGGCCAGGAGCACATCGTGCGCACGCTGCGCAACGCGATCGAGCTCGAGAAGGTCCACCACGCCTACCTGTTCGTGGGCTCGCGGGGCACCGGCAAGACCAGCATGGCCAAGCTGCTGGCCTGCGCGCTGAACGCCGAGGGCGGCCCGCGCGCGGACTTCGCGCCCGACGATCCGGCCTGCCGGGCGATCATGACCGGCAACTCGCTCGACGTCGTCGAGATGGACGCGGCCTCGAACAACTCGGTCGACGACATACGCGAGCTGCGCGAGAACGTGGCGCTGGCGCCGATGGGCGGCGGGCGGCGCGTCTACATCCTGGACGAGGCACACATGCTGTCGACCTCGGCCTGGAACGCGTTCCTGAAGACGCTCGAGGAGCCGCCGCCGCACGTGGTGTTCGTGCTGGCCACCACCGAGGCGCACAAGGTGCCGGCCACGATCGTGGACCGCTGCCACCGGTTCGACTTCCACCGCCCCTCGCTTCAGCAGATCGCCGACGTACTCGGCCGCGTGACCGCCGAGGAGGGGATCGAGGTCCCCGAGGGGGCGGTGGCGATGATCGCCCGAGCCGCCACCGGCAGCTTCCGCGACGCGCTCGGCACGCTCGAGCAGCTCGTCACCTACGGCGGGCGGGAGATCGAGCTGGACGACGTGCTCGAGATCCTCGGCGTGGCCGACGCCGAGCTGGTCTTCGACTGCGCCGACGCCCTCGCCGGACACGACCCCAAGGCGGCGCTGCTGGCGGTCGAGCGGCTGTCGCGGTCGGGACGCGACGTGGAGCAGTTCACCGCGGACCTGGCGGGGCACCTGCGGCACCTGTACGTGGTGCAGACGCTGGGCGATGTGCCCGACTCGTTCGCCGTCACGGCGGAGCAGAGCGACCGGGTGCGGGCCCAGGCCGGCCAGATCCCGGCCGGCGAGATCCTCCGCGCGATCGATCTGCTGGCGGTCGCCCTGCGCGCGGTCAAGGACGGGTCCGACGCGCGCATCCAGCTCGAGCTCGCGCTGCTGAAGGCGGTCCAGCCGCAGGCCGACCTCTCGCTCCAGGCGCTGATGTTCCGCCTCGACCAGCTCGAGCGGGCGGTGGGAGCCGGCGAGTCGGCGGACGCGGCACCCTCCCAATCGCAATCGCCGCCACCACCGCCACCGCCA
>JALZEZ010000118.1 GCA_030861775.1 Actinomycetota bacterium | reverse complement strand
GGCGACGACACGCCGGAGCAGGTCGAGCCGACCGAGCCGGTCGCCACGGTGAAGGGCGGCCGCTTCGACGGGGCCGCGGCGCTGCGCTGGGTCAAGCGCCAGGTCGAGTACGGCCCGCGCCCGGCGGGCTCGGCCGCCTCGCGCAAGCTCGCCAAGCGGCTGCGCGACGCACTCCCGAGGGGCCGCTACCAGTCCGTGCCCGGCGGCCTCCGCAACGTGATCGGCATGGTGCCCGGCCGCGACCCCAAGCGCCTCGTCGTGGTCGGCGCCCACTACGACACGAAGGACATCCCGGACTTCGTCGGCGCGGTGGACGGCGCCTCCGGGACCGCCGTCGTCACCCAGCTCGCGCGCACGATCAAGCCGCGCGCGGCGCGCTCGAACCTCGTCTTCATCCTCTTCGACGGCGAGGAGAGCCCGGCCGGCACGCCCGACAGCAGGTTCGAGAAGTACGGCCTGCGCGGCAGCAAGGTCGCCGCGCGCACCTACCGCAACGCCGACGCAATGGTCCTGCTCGACTTCGTCGGCGAGAAGGACCTCTCGATCCCGCACGAGGCGAACTCCGACCCGGCCCTCTGGCGCAAGCTCCGCGCCGCCGCCGCCGAGGCCGGCGTGCTCGACAAGTTCCCGAACGACCGCTACCCGCCGGTCTCGGACGACCATGTCCCGTTCATCCGCCGCGGGGTCCCCTCGATCGACCTCATCGACTTCGACTTCGCGTGCTGGCACGAGACCTGCGACGACCTCTCCCAGATCTCGGAGGAGAGCCTCGACGCGACGGGTGAGGCGGTGATCCGCCTGCTCGCTACGCTCTGAGGCGATGCCGCACGCGCCCGAGAGGCTGCTCCTGGCGGCCCCGCGCGGGTACTGCGCCGGGGTTGACCGCGCCGTGCAGACCGTCGAGCGCGCCCTCGAGCTGTACGGGCCGCCGGTCTACGTGCGCAAGGAGATCGTCCACAACAAGCACGTCGTCGAGCAGCTCGCCGGCCGCGGCGCGGTGTTCGTGGACCAGGAGACCGACGTGCCCGAGGGCGAGACCGTCGTGTTCTCGGCCCACGGCGTGGCGCCGGCCGTCCACGCGAACGCCCAGGCCCGCGAGCTGCGCACGATCGACGCCACCTGCCCGCTCGTCACCAAGGTCCACGTCGAGGCGAAGAAGTTCGCCGCCGACGGCTACACGATCGTCCTCATCGGCCACGCCGGGCACGAGGAGGTCGAGGGCACGATGGGCGAGGCGCCCGACCACATCGTCCTGGTGGAGAGCGAGGAGGACGTGGACCGGCTCGAGGTGGCCGACCCCGAGCGGGTGGCCTACATCTCGCAGACCACGCTGTCGGTGGACGAGACCACGGCGATCATCGCCCGGCTGCGCGAGCGCTTCCCGGGCATCGTCGGGCCCCGCACCGACGACATCTGCTACGCCACCACCAACCGCCAGATGGCCGTCCGCCAGATGGCCGGCGAGTGCGACCTGGTGCTGGTGATCGGGTCGCGGAACTCGTCGAACTCGAACCGCCTGGTCGAGGTCGCGCGCGCCCATGGCGCCGAGTCGCACCTGATCGACAACGAGGGCCAGGTGCGCGAGGGGTGGCTCGAGGGCGTGCGCACGATCGGCATCACGTCCGGCGCCAGCGCGCCGGAGGAGCTGGTCCAGCGGCTGGTCGAGTTCTTCAGGGAGCGGGGCACGGAGGACGTCTCCGAGTTCCAGGTCGTCCAGGAGGACGTCCGCTTCATGCTGCCCAAGGAGATCAGGCGGGCGATGGCCGTGGCGGAGCCGGTAGCGGCGCGCTCGGAGCCCTAGTAGCGGGCCACCGGCGGAGCGGGCGTGAACTGGAAGCCGTGCAGGCGGAGGCCCGCCTCCTCGGCGACGACCGTGCCGTCCGTCTCGTAGAGCCCGGGCTCCAGCCCTCCCTGCGACAGCACCGCCCAGGCGCCGCCTGCGTTGAAGGGCACGGTCGCCGAGGCGCCCGCGTCGGCGGCCGCGATCCAGTCCTGGCCGTCGGTCCAGTCGCGCACCAGCTCGAGCCGGTCGCGATCGGCCGGGAGCACCACGTCGGCCGTCTGCGCCTCCATCCGCGCGCCCGGCGCGTCCTCGGGCCGGAACGGCTCGAGCGGCTCCGGCGGCAGCGCGGCGTCGGGGTCGATCTCCAGCAGGACCTCGCGCACGGCCTCCTCGGTGCCGTCGTAGTCGCCCTCGCCGTAGTGGAAGTAGCGCAGCAGCCCGCGCCGGTCGAACAGGTAGCGCCCGGGCCAGCCGCGGTTCCCGTACGCCCGCCAGACGGCGAGGTTGGGGTCGAGCGCCACCGCGAACGGCACGCCGAGCCGCTCGAGCGCCCGCGTGGCCACCTCGGGGTCGCGCCCGAACGAGTAGCCCGGCGACTGCACCGCGATCACGCGCAGGCCGAGGTCGCCGTAGCGCTCGTGCCAGGCGACGAGGTAGGGGAGGGTCCGCAGCGAGTTGATCCGCGCGAAGTCCCAGAACTCGACCAGCACGGCGTGCTGGCCGAGCAGCCGGTCCATCCGCAGGAACGCCACGTTCCACCAGTCGAGCCCCTTGGGGAACTCGGGCGCGTAGAGGTCCTCGTCGGGGGGCGGGCGCACGGCCCGCGAGGCTATCCGCCCATCAGGGAGACGATCAGCCGCGGCGTGACGTAGATCTCGACCAGCGCGGTCAGGACCAGCGTCGGCACCGCCACCGCCACCGTCACGGCGGTGGCCGCCAGCAGCTTGTGCCACTCGCCGCGGCGGCTCGCCACGACCCACGCGGCGAGCGGCAGGAAGAGCGCCGTCAGCTCGGGGATCGCGTGGAGCGAGAGCGCCATCAGCAGGGTGGCGGGGGAGAGGCCGAGGTGCTCGGCGATCGTGGAGGTGTCGTGGCCCAGGATGTAGGCCTGGGTGGCGAGCGAGAAGGTGGTCGCGCAGACCACGAACGCGATCGCGAACGGCCCGGCCTTCTCGTGCACCCACTTGTTGAGCCCGGTCTTGTGCTGCGCCTGCTGCGGCACCGCGCTCCCGGCCAGGAAGCCGGCCACGCAGGCCATCGCGTGCAGCGCGAGCACCAGCGAGTTCTTCGTGAGGATGCGGACCGCGTCGCTGCGGGGGTCCTCACCCGCGGGCACGAGCCGCGTCGAGTCGGGCTCGGCGAGCGTCGCGACCAGGAGGATCGCCAGCAGCAGGCCCACGGCGGTCAGGAGCGACCAGCCGAGCCAGGTGCGCAGCGTCCGCCACGGGGCGCCGTACCACTCGCGGAGCGCCTCCTTGGTCGCGGCCATCCCCTGGACCAGGACGAGCTCGTTCGCGTTCACGCTGAGTCCATCGGCAGCGGCCCGGCGCAGCCTGAGAGCCGGGCCGCATCGAGTTGGCGTTCCAGGTGTTGACGGTCTAGAGTCGGACTCAGTTCCCCCCTGCACAAAGGAGAGATAGTGCATCTATCCAGACCCCCTGCGCGGGCTGGCCTGCTGGCCGTGGCCGCCGCGCTGATCGCGGTCCTCGTGGCCGCGCCCGGTGCGAGCGCCGCGTCATTCGACGGCGGTCCGTTCAAGCTGGACTTCAAGACCCTGGCGAAGTCCGCCAAGCTGAAGGTGTCGACGACGGGCGCCTCCCCGAAGACGTCCACGGGCGGCACGTTCGAGCTCGGGACCGGCACCCTGACGATGGTCGCGCAGTCGAGCGGCAACCTGGGCGTGGGCACGAGCACGAGCTCGCTGACCCTGACGCTCGGCAAGAAGAAGGCCGTCCTGACGGCCTTCACCGAGAAGCTGACCTCCGGTAAGGGCCAGCTCAACGCGGTCGTCAACGGGAGGGGCAAGGCCGTCTCGCTCTTCGACCAGGCGAGCCAGGGCAAGATCAGGCCCGCGGCTGACTTCACGACGCTCTCGATGAGCACGTCGAACATGCAGCTCACGAAGTCGGGCGCCGCGGCCCTGAACAAGGCCCTCGGCATCACCAAGCCGAAGCGCGGCCAGAGGGACAGGCGCCTGAAGGCCAAGCAGAAGGTCGGCACCGCGAGCTTCACCGCGGACCGCTCCCTGACCGTGACCAGCGGTCAGTCGCAGACGGTCTACGACCAGAAGTTCGTGAACGACCTGCGCGCGTGCGACATCGAGCTCAGCGCGGTCGCTCCGGCCACGGCCATCCCGAAGGACGCCTCGGCGCCCGAGGGCGGCGTGAACCTGCCGATCAACCCGACCGCCGGCGGCACGCTGACGGCCAGCGCGCTGATCGGTTCCGTCCTGCACGAGGGCGGCACGCGGCTCGACCGGCCCGGCCCCGGGCAGCCCGGCAACACCACGGGCAAGCAGGAGTACCACTCGCCGCTGACGAACTTCCAGTTCGGCTTCGGCCCGCCGCAGCACTCGCTGACGGCGTTCGTGGTGAACGCCAACAACGCGCTCCCGATCGGGACGGTGACCGGCACCCTGGCCGCGAACCTGACCGACACGGGCGGCGTGGTGTCGCTCTCGGGCGGCAGCCTCAACCTGTCCGAGGCGGCGTCGGGGACGCTGTCGTCGCCCAACCCGCCGCTCGGTGCGGACTGCAACATCCCGCCGGGATCGAAGATCGGCGCGGTGTCGATGACCGCCAACGTCGAGTAGCGCTCGACCCAACCGCTGAACCGAACGGCCCCGCCCCGGCGGGGCCGTTCGCGTTTCAGCCCGCGCCGAGCTCGCGCAGGTCGTGCGCCAGCCGCTCGGGCGTGGCCTCCGAGGCCGGGAAGCCGACGCGCTGGAAGCCGTCGCCGTCCACGAGGACGATCCGGGCCTGGTGCTCGCGCTCCGGGAGCTGCTCCTGGATCGCGAACCCGCGCCACACGCGCTCCAGCTCCTCGCGCGAGCCGAGCACCCAGCGCATCCGCCCGGCCAGGTCGTACTTGGCCAGGAACGCCCGGGCGCGCTCCGGCGTGTCGCGCGGCGGGTCCACCGCCACGGCGAGGGCCGGGACCGGCCGCCGGAGCTGGTCGAGCGCGCCCTTGATCTGCTGCGCCTGGGTCGGGCAGGTGTCCTCGCAGGTCGTGTAGAGGAAGGTCACGGCCACCGGGCGCCCGCGGAACTGCCGCATCGAGACCGGCCGGCCGCGCTCGTCGGTCAGGGCGAAGTCGGGCGCCCGGACCCCGGGCGGCATCCGCCCGCCCTCGAAGCGCAGGCGCTCGTCCTGGGCGGGCTCCTCCTCCGGAGCGGCGTCGCGGGCCCGCTCGCCGGCCACGACTATGGCCCCGAAGGCCAGGGTGGCGGCGATCATCAGCGCGATGGCGGTACGCGGCCTCACGGAAAAGATGGTGTCACGACCCCATGCGCCGACCCGCGCGCCGGGACGATGAAGGGGATGAGACGATCGACGGCAAGGGTCGCTCTCGGGTCAAATCTCATATCTCCTTGGGTCTAGGGTCGGGCGTCGCGAGAGCGGCGCCCGATCTGCTTTCGTGGTCCCCTCGCGGCCGGGACGGGGCCGCTACACTTTTTGAAGTGAAAGCCGACCAGGTTTAGGGGAGTTTCCAAGAGATGGCCACCGGCGCAGAGCTGCTCAGGCAAATCAAGCAGGAGATCCGCGAGGTCGACCCGCGCGAGGTCCACGACGCCGTCGCGAACGGGAACGGCCGCGCGCCCCTGCTGGTGGACGTCCGCGAGCAGCACGAGTTCGAGGAGGGCCACATCCCGGGCGCCGTGCACGTGCCCCGCGGGCACCTCGAGACCCGCATCGAGGGCCGCGCCGGCGACCGCGCTCAGCCGATCGTCCTCTACTGCGCCTCCGGCAACCGCTCGGCGTTCGCGGCCAAGACCATGCAGGACCTGCTCGGCTACGAGGACGTGGCCTCGATGACCGGCGGGATCACGCTCTGGAAGGACCGCGGCTACGAGGTCGAGACCCCGCGCGCCCTGACCGCCGAGCAGAGGACGCGCTACTCGCGCCACCTCCTGCTGCCGGAGATCGGGATCGAGGGGCAGCAGAAGCTGCTCGACGCGAAGGTCCTCCTGCTCGGCGCCGGCGGCCTCGGCGCCCCGACCGCGCTCTACCTCGCCGCGGCCGGCGTCGGCACGCTTGGCATCGTGGACGACGACGAGGTGGACCTCTCGAACCTCCAGCGGCAGGTCATCCACACCAACGACCGGATCGGCGTGCCGAAGGTCGACTCGGCGGAGCAGACGATCGCCGGGCTGAACCCGGACGTCGACGTGGTCAAGTACCACACCCGCCTCGACTCCTCGAACATCATGGAGATCATCGACGGCTACGACGTGATCGTCGACGGCGTCGACAACTTCCCCACGCGCTACCTGCTGAACGACGCCACCGTGCGCACGAAGACGCCGGTGGTGTCCGCCTCGATCCTGGGCTTCGACGGGCAGCTCGCCGTCTTCGCCCCGTACGAGGGCCCGTGCTACCGCTGCCTCTACCCGACGCCCCCGCCGGCCGAGCTGGCGCCGTCGTGCGGCGCGAACGGGGTGCTGGGCGTCCTGCCGGGCACGATGGGCATGCTCCAGGCCACCGAGGTCATCAAGCTGATCACGGGCGCCGGCGAGCCGCTGATCGGGCGCCTGCTGCTGTACGAGGCGCTCGGTGCGACGTTCACAGAGCTGAAGGTCCGGCGCGACCCGGAGTGCCCGATCTGCTCGCGCGACCCGGAGTCGATCTCCGAGGACGAGATGGGCGTCTTCCCGGACTACGAAGCGTTCTGCGCGGGCGCTGGCTAGCCTGCCGCGCGTGAGCAAGGTCAGGATCCCCCCGGTCCTCCGCTCGTCCACGGGCGGGGAGAAGGAGGTCGAGGCCGGCGGAGGCACCGTCGGCGAGGTTCTGCGCGCGCTCGCGGAGCGGCACCCGGCCACCGAGCAGCAGCTCTTCTCCGAGGAGGGCCAGCTCAACCGCTACGTCAACGTCTACCTCAACGACGAGGACGTGCGGGTGCTCGACGGGCTCGAGACGCCCGTCAGGGAGGCCGACACGCTGGTGATCCTGCCGGCGATGGCCGGCGGCTCCTAGGCACTACACTTTCTGAAGCATGCTCGGGGCGCCACCTCGGAACCGCCCGTGCGGCGGGCAGTACGCCGACATCGTCGAGGCCATCGGCCACACCCCCCTGGTCGAGCTGAGGCGCTTCGCGCCAAAGCCGGGCGTGCGCATCTGGGCCAAGCTCGAGTCCTACAACCCGACCGGCTCGGTCAAGGACAGGGTGGCGAAGTCGCTGGTCGAGGACGCCGAGGCGCGCGGCGCGATCCGGCCGGGGCAGACGATCCTCGAGCCCACCTCCGGCAACACCGGCATCTCGCTGGCGATGATCTGCTCGCGCAAGGGCTACCCGCTGAAGGTGGTCATGCCGGACAACGTGACCTCGGAGCGCACCCAGCTCCTGCGGATGTACGGCGCGGAGATCGTCTACTCGCCCGGCGAGCAGGGCTCGAACGGCGCGGTGGCGATGGCGCTCGAGATGGCCGAGGGCGACGCCTCCTACTACATGCCGTACCAGTACGGCAACGAGGCCAACCCGCTGGCGCACTACCACGGCACCGCGGTCGAGATCCTCGAGGAGCTCGACGACGTGGCCGCGTTCGTGGGCGGGCTCGGCACCGGCGGCACGCTGATGGGCAACGCGCGCCGGCTCAAGGAGGAGAACCCCGACGTCAAGATCGTCGCCGCCGAGCCGCTCCAGGGCGAGCTGGTCCAGGGGCTCCGCTCGCTCGAGGACGGCTACATCCCGCCGATCATCGACATCGAGCTGCTCGACCGCAAGATCTTCGTCTCGAACCGCGACGCGGTCGTCTGGACCAAGCGGCTGCTCGACGAGGAGGGCCTGTTCCTGGGCGTCTCCTCGGGCGCGATCGCCTCGATCGCCGTGCGCGTGGCCGCCGACCTCGACGAGGGCAACGTGGTCTTCGTCGCGCCCGACGACGGCTGGAAGTACCTCAGCTCCGGCGTCTACACCAAGCCGCTCGCGGAGCTCGAGGCGTCGCTGGACTCAGCGTCCTTCTGGTAGGTCGTCCTCGTCGCCGTCCGCGCCGGGCGGCTCGCTCGGGGGCGGCGGGAGCTCGTCGTCCTCTTCCTCCTCGTCGTCCCCCGGCTCCAGCACGTCCTCGTCGTCGTCGTTCGCCGCGCCGCTCAGGGCCGAGCGGAACTCGCGCATGCCGCGTCCGACCGAGCGCGCCACGTCGGGCAGGCGCTGCGGGCCCAGCACGATCAGGGCGATGATCGCGACCAGGACTATCTCGAGGGGGCCGACGTTGACCACGGGCGCAGGGTAGTCAGGTGCCGCGCTCGAACGGCAGCGGGACGGGCTCCTCGCCCAGGAGCGAGCGCAGCAGGACGAGGTGCTGGGCGTCGGTGCCCATGGCCCCCGCGACGAGGCGGAGCATCGCGGTGTTGCGGCGGAGCCGGACGGCGTCGAGGTGGAGGGCGATGGCCTCCTCGGTCAGGCGCAGCGCCAGCCGCAGGGCAGGGCGCTGCCCGCGCAGGCCGTCGAGGCCCTCGATCTCGGACCGGTTGGGGGCGAGCGGGGCGTCGTCGCCGGTCTGCTTCTCGAAGAGCTCGGCGAGCGCGTCCACGTGCGCCTTGGCGTGGTCGAGCAGCACGCGCATCGTCTCCACGTGCTCCTCGCGGAGCTGGTCGCTGTTGGCGATGGCCTCGAAGGCCACCGCGGTCGTCTGCTCGCCGCGCACCGCCGCGCGGAAGGCGCGCTCGCCGCGCTCGCTGTCGGGGTCCGCGGCCCGCGCCGTGG
>JALZEZ010000117.1 GCA_030861775.1 Actinomycetota bacterium | reverse complement strand
GAGGGGGCTCGCGCGGGTCGCCGGCTGGCGGGCGGCGGCCGCCAAGGCCGATCACCTCCACGCCCACTTCGCCAGCGAGGCCGTCGACATAGCCGCCCTGCTCGGGGCGTTCACGGGCCGGACGCACTCGTTCACCGGCCACTCGACCGACCTCTTCGCCGATCCCGAGGCCCTCAGGCGGCGCCTCGCGGCCGCGAGCTTCGCCGTGGTCGTGTGCGAGTACGACCGGCGCGAGGTCGAGCGCATCGCGCCCGACCAGGCACCGCCACACGTCGTCCCGCTCGGGGTCGACCTGGAACGGATCAGGCGCTCCTCCCCCTACCCCGCCGACGGGCCGATTGTCGCTGTGGGGCGCCTGGTGGAGCACAAGGGCTTCGCCGACCTGGCCGCGATCGCGCCGGAGCTGAACCGCGAGGTGGTGATCGCCGGGGAGGGCCCTCAGCGCGCGGAGCTCGAGCGGCTCGCGAAGGGCGCCGTGCGGTTCGCCGGGCCGCTGAGGCCGGACGCGGCGCGCGCGCTCGTCGAGTCCGCCTCCGTGCTGGCGGCGCCGAGCGTGATCGCAGCGGACGGCTCGCGCGACGGCGTCCCGATGGTGATCAAGGAGGCGCTAGCGCTCGAAGTGCCGGTGGTGGCGAGCGATGCCGTGGGCAACCCGGAGGTGATCGACCGCGACCGCGGTGTGCTCTACCCAGCCGGGGAGCGGCAGGACCTGGCGACCGCGCTTGCGGCAGTGCTGGAGCGCGCGCCGGAGGATCGCGAGTCGATGGGCCGCGCCGCCCGCGCCTGGGCCGAGGCCCACGCCGACGCACGAACCCAAACGGCCCGCCTGCGCGAGCTGTTCAGACCCCGCTGAGCGCGCCGGAGGTGGCCGACTCGTCCGGGATCTCGCGCACGTGCGCCACCGCCCGGAACGCCAGCAACACCGCCGCCACCGCCAGCGCGAGGTTCACCCCGAGCAGGCCCAGGGCGATCGAGCGCAGCTCGTCGCCCCCGATCGCGATCATCGCCACCGGCTGCACCGCGCCGGCGACGGCGAGCACCACGATGAAGAACGCCTTGTGCAGGGCGAGCTGGTACTGCACGGCCAGGTAGGTCAGCGCCAGCATCGACATCGCGAGCCCGAGCCACGGCAGGGCATCCGCCGCGCCGGTGAGCTTGAACGCGATCCGCAGCACGGTCTCGCCGCCCACCGCGTACACGAGCACCATCGGCGCGGCGATCACCCCGATCAGCCCGAGCGTCCGGGCCAGCACCCCGGAGGCTCTCTCGCCCAGGTGCGTCCGCCGGGCGGCCTCGGGAACCAGATACAGGGACAGCCCGATCGCCACCCACATGATCGCCTTGGCCGCCACCGCGGCCGCGGCGTAGTCGCCGGCCGCCTCGTCCGAGGCCAGGTGCTTCACGACGATCACGTTGCCGTCCTGGAGCCAGGCCACCAGCCCCAGGGCGACCACCGGCACCGCGGCCCGCCGCACCAGCTCGCGCAGCGGGTGCTCGTGCGCGTGCCGGGCGTGGGGGAGGTGCCGTCGCAGCGGCAGGAGCAGCCACAGCCCGGTCGCGATCAGCGCCAGGGGCGTGCCCAGGAACGCGGCCGTCACCTCCGCCTCGTCCCCGCTCACCGCCAGCACCAGCATCACCCCGAACATCAGCCGCGCCGCCTGCTCCACCGCGATGCTCACGCCCACGGTCCGGTACTCCTGGAACCCCTGCAACGCCCCCCGCTCCACCGACAGGATCAGCCACAGCAGACCGGTGGGCAGCGTGGCCGCCGCGGCCCAGGGCAGGTCGTGCACGCCGATCACGTCCGCCAGGACCTCGCGCGCGAGCACCGAGACGGCCACCACGCCCACCCCCGCAATGGCCAGCCGCGCCATCCAGCGCCGCACCCCCGCGCCCGCCGCGGGATCGCCCGCCGCGAGCTCCGCGCTCACCTCCCGCGCCACGGTGGTCTGCAGCGCCTGACCCGGGACCATCAGGATGATGAACGAGGAGACCAGCGCCGCCAGCGAGCCGTAGCCCGACCCGCCCAGGATCCGGGCGAACACCACGGTGAACGCGAGCGCGAGCACGTTGCCGACGATCACGGCGGCGGCCAGGCCCGCCGCGCGGCCCGTGTCGGAGCCGGCCAGCTCCCGCAGGCGGCGGGCGTCGAGGAACCGGAGCAACGCGCGCAAGGCGCGCAAGGCTACCCCCGATTTCCCGGGGGGTACCGCCGTTATCCTGCGCCGTCGTGCAGGAGCGCGCCCTTGCCGAGCGGCTGATCACGTACGACACCTCGGACTTCGACGGGATCCGTGCGTGCGCGGGCTTCGTGAAGGGCTGGCTCGAGTCGAACGACATCGAGGTCAAGGACGGGACCCACAACGACCTTCCGGTGCTGGCCGCCACCGTGGGGGGCGAGGCGGGCGCACCGACGCTCGTCCTCCACGGCCACCTCGACGTGGTCCCCGGCCGCGCCGAGCAGTTCGCGCCCCGGGTCGAGGAGGACCGCCTGATCGGCCGCGGCGCCTATGACATGAAGGGCGGCCTGGCCGGGATGATGATCGCCATCCGCGAGCTCACCAAGCAGTCCGCGGTCCGCGTGCACTTCGTCTGCGTCTCCGACGAGGAGTCCGACGAGCCGTTCGCCCGCGGGTCGGACTACCTGGTCGAGAAGGGCTTCACCGGCGACTTCGCGATCACCGGCGAGCCCACCGACCTGCGCATCGGCGTCCAGGCCAAGGGCGTGCTCGCCCTGCGGATCGACGTGACCGGCATCGCCGCGCACGGCTCCACCCCCTGGCTGGGCGACAACGCGGTGCTCAAGGCCGTCGACGTCTTCCGCCAGATCCAGGCCATGCCGTTCGCGCGCGAGGCCTCCGAGCTGTTCGACCGCCCCTCGATCAGCCTCGGCCGCATCTCCGGCGGAGACCGCATCAACACCGTCCCGGACCACTGCACGATCGACGTGGACATCCGCTACCTGCCGGGCCAGGACGCGCGCACGATCCTCCAGGACATCCGCTCGATCCCGGACGTGGAGGTGGGCGTGGTCCTCCAGCGCGACCCCGTCAACGTGGAGAAGGACAACCCGTTCGTGATCGCGCTCGCCGGGTCGGTGGCCGACTGGACCCCGTCCGACCGCGTCTCGATCGGCCGCGACGGCGCCTCCGACGCGATCAGCTTCATCGACGCCGGTGTCCCGGCGGTCGAGTTCGGCCCCGTGGGAGGGGGTCACCACGGTCCCGACGAATGGGTCTCCATCGAGTCCCTCGCGCGCTACAGCCAGGCGCTCGTGAGCTTCGTGCACGAGATCGGCACCTCGGCCGGGAAGGGGCGTCTGCGCATTGCCTGAGCCGAAGAGGGGACTCTGGAAGCGCTACGTGCTGGGGGCGATGCTGATCGTGCTCGCCTCGGCTTCCGCCACCGGCGTGGCCGCCTTCAACGAGCTCGACAGCGTGGTGGACGCGTTCAAGCGCGGCCAGACGCTCGAGCTCGAGGGCGAGCTGGCCCAGGCCGACGCGGGCAAGCCGCAGACGATCATGCTGATCGGCAGCGACACCCGGGCCAAGGGCGCGCGCGACTACACCGGCATGCGCGGCCTGTCCGACACGATGATGCTGGTCCGCCTCGACCCGTCGACGAAGCGCATCGCCGTGCTCTCGCTGCCGCGCGACCTCAAGGTCCGCATCCCCGGCCACGGCGTGGACAAGCTGAACGCGGCCTACGCGCTCGGCGGCGTGAAGCTCACGCTGCGCACGGTCAAGGAGTTCACCGGCCTGCGCGTGAACCACGTCGTGAACGTGGACTTCCGCGGCTTCCGCAAGGCCGTCAACGCGCTCGGCTGCGTCT
This sequence comes from Actinomycetota bacterium, assembly GCA_030861775.1. GTDB lineage: Bacteria > Actinomycetota > Thermoleophilia > Solirubrobacterales > Thermoleophilaceae > AC-37. The sequence goes on along the minus strand of JALZEZ010000117.1, from coordinate 4,879 downwards.
ACGTGGACGTGGACCGGCGCTACTTCAACGACAACACCGGCGGCGAGCAGTACGCCACGATCGACATCCAGCCCGGCTACCAGAAGATCTGCGACCAGGACGCGCTCGACTACGTCCGCTACCGGCACACCGACAACGACCTCGTCCGCGCCGCGCGCCAGCAGGACTTCCTGCGCTCGCTGAAGTCGCAGATCGGCGTGAACCGGATCATCAGGGACCGCAAGGAGCTCATCAAGATCTTCGGCAAGTACACGCAGTCGGACATCGGCTCGCGCAAGACCGTGCTGCGGCTGCTGAAGCTCGTGGTCGCCTCGGCGAACCTGCCGATCCACCAGATCCACTTCAAGGCGAACATCGGGTCGAGCTACGTCACCGCCAGCTCCGAGCAGACCCACCGGCTGGCCGACGAGTTCCTGGGCGCCGACGTGACCGACCCCGCCGCGCCCAAGCGCAAGAAGAAGAAGCGCAAGAAGTCGAAGGACCCGGTGCGCCTGGTGGACTCGACCGCCACCGGCAAGCAGATGGCGCTCAACCTCGTCAACGAGGGCCTGCGCGGGATCGAGATCGTCTACCCGCGCAAGCTGATCGCCGGCTCGTCGTTCGTCGCGCCCTCGCGGTCCTACATGCTGCGCGGCAAGCGGAACAAGAAGCACCGGGCGTTCCGGATGGTGATCAGCGCCGGCAGGATCGGCGAGTACTACGGGCTCCAGGGGACCACCTGGAGGAACCCGCCGATCCTCTCCGGGCCGAGCGAGGAGCGCCAGGTCGGCGGGCGCAAGGTGAAGGTCTTCTACGACGGGGACCGCGTGCGGCTGGTGGCCTGGAAGACGCGCGGCGCGGTCTACTGGGTCTCGAACTCCCTGCTGCAGCGCCTGAACCTGGAGCAGATGCTCGCGATCGTCCGGGCGACGAAGCCTTTGTAGGCTCAACGCCTTCGTGCCCGACCGCGAACCCATCGGAGTGATCGGGGCCGGCTGGGTCGGCCTCGTCACGGCTGCATGCTTCGCGGAGCTGGGCCACGAGGTCCACTGCCGCGACATCGTCCAGGAGAAGGTCGACTCGCTGAACCGCGGCGAGGTCCCGATCTACGAGCCCGGCCTGTCCGAGCTGCTCGAGAAGAACCGCGACCGGCTCCACTTCACGACCGAGATGCAGCCCGTCCTCTCCGGCGCCGAGCTGCTCTTCTGCTGCGTGGACACCCCGCCCACCTACTCGGGCGACGCCGACCTCTCGCGCGTGGAGCGGGTGGTCGAGGAGCTGGGCGACTCGCGCGACCACGCGATCGTGATGAAGAGCACCGTGCCGGTGGGCACGGGCCGCTCGATCCGGCGCCGGCGCGAGGACCTGGGCTACGTCTCGAATCCCGAGTTCCTCAAGGAGGGCTCGGCCGTGGCGGACTTCATGCACCCGGACCGGGTGGTGGTGGGCTACGGCCCGGAGTCCGAGCCCTTCGGCGAGCGCGTGGCCGCGCTCTACGAGCCGCTCGACTGCCCGATCGTCCGCACCGACGTGGCCAGCGCCGAGATGGTCAAGCTGGCCTCGAACGCCTTCCTGGCCACGAAGATCTCGTTCATCAACGAGATCGCGAACGTGTCCGAGGAGCTGGGCGCGGACGTGACCGAGGTGGCCCGCGGGATGGGGCTCGACGAGCGCATCGGCACGCAGTTCCTGCGCGCGGGGATCGGCTACGGCGGGTCGTGTCTCGTCGGCGAGGAGACCGTGGTCATCCGCCGCCGCGGCCTCTGCGCGCTCGTGCGCCTGGACGAGCTGTTCGAGCAGATCGCCGACGAGCAGGACCTCGACGACGCCGGCACGCTCGAGCCGGACGAGCTTGAGGTGCTCTCGTGGCGCGAGGGCCGGCCGCGTCCCGAGTTCCTCGCGGTGAGCGTCCTGACCAGGCGCCACTACGGCGGCGACGTCGTCGAGGTGACGACGAAGATGGGACGGCGCGTGACCGCAACCGCCGACCACCCGTTCGTCGTGGCGGACGCCCGCGGGCGCTCGATCCGGACGAAGCTCGCCATCGAGCTCGACCCGCGGGAGGACTGGCTTCCGATCGCGCAGGGCGCCCCGCGCACCGCCGTCGAGGACCTCACCCTCGAGCCGCTCGAGGGTGCCGTCATGGCCGAGCTCCAGCCGACGGACGTGATCGTCCGCCCCGCGGGCGCGGAGATCGCAGCGCTGGCCACGGCTCCGCGCGAGCGGTGGGTGGCGGGTCTGGATCACCCGCGGGGCGTCACGCGACGGCGGGCGGACATTCTCCGCAGCGGGGCGATGAGACTCCACGAGGCCGGCCGGCTCGGCGTCTCCACGGCCGGCGGCACGGCGCTGACCGCGCGCAACGGCACGGCGATCCCCTTCGGGCTCGGGATGGACGATGCCTTCTGGCGGATCGTCGGGCTGTACCTGGCCGAGGGGCACGTCAGCGCGGGCCACCGGATCCACTGGTCCTTCCACCCCACGCGCGAGACGGACCTCGTCGAGGAGGTGCGGGATTTCTGGCAGAGCCGCGGGGTGAAGGCGAGTGTGTTCCAGCGGCCGACGGCCACCGAGGTGCGCGTCTCCTCGCGGCTGCTCGTCGGCTGGTGGGAGGGCCTTGGACTCGGTCGCAACGGCTACGAGCAGCGGATCCCCGACGCCGCCTGGAGCCAGGACGAGGCCGCGAAGCGCGCGCTCGTCGTCGGCATGTGGCGGGGCGACGGCTCGTGGTCGTACGTGCGGGGCGGGCCGAGCGTCGTGCTCGAGTACGGCACGATCAGTCGCGAACTGGCCGACGGACTGCTGCGGCTGCTCGGGGACCTCGGCATCGTGGCCCGGCTCAAGGTGGGCCGGACGGCGAAGTCCACCGCCGACACCCACTGGCTCGTCGTCTCCGGCGCCGACCAGGTCGAGCGGATGCTCGACTGCGTCCGCGAGGAGGATCGGCTGGCGATCCGCGACGCGCTCGCGCTGCAGGCGAAGCGGATCGCGCCCAGCGGGTACAGGCGGCACGGCCACCGCAACGCCGCCTGGGCGCGGGTGGCGAAGACGGAGCGCCGGGCGTTCTCGGGACCCGTCTACTCGATGGAGGTACCGGACGCCCACACGTTCGTGACGACCGGCGGCCTGACGGTGCACAACTGCTTCCCCAAGGACGTCAGCGCCCTGAAGCAGCTCGCCGGCAACACCGGGTACCACTTCCAGCTCCTGACCGCGGTCATCGAGGTCAACGAGCTCCAGAAGCGGCGCACGATCGGCAAGCTCCAGAAGCACCTGGGCTCGCTCGTCGGCAAGGAGATCGCGCTGCTCGGCGTGGCGTTCAAGCCGAACACCGACGACATCCGCGAGGCCACCAGCCTCGTGCTCGCCGCGCGGCTCCAGAGCGAGGGCGCGCACGTGCGCGTGTACGACCCGATCGCGAGCCCGCGCGCGTCCGAGATGCTCGGCGGCGCGAAGATCTGCGACTCGGCGGTCGAGGCGCTCGACGGCGCGGACGGCGCCGTGCTCGTGACCGAGTGGCCCGAGTTCCGCGAGCTCGACTGGGCGGGCGAGGTCAAGGAGCGGATGGCGCGGCCGCTCGTGGTCGACGGCCGCAACTTCCTGGACGCTCCGCTGCTTCACGACGCGGGCTATGCGTACGAGGGAATAGGAAGGCGGTAGTGCAGGCGCTGGTCCTCGCTGGGGGCGAGGGCACCCGGCTGAGGCCGCTCACGCTCACGGTCCCGAAGCCGGTCATGCCGCTGGCGGGCAGGCCGTTCCTCACGTTCATGCTCGACTGGCTCGCGTCGCACGGCGTGGACGACGCGATCCTCTCGTGCGGCTACCGCTCGGAGGGGGTCCGCCGTGTGCTCGGCGACATCTACGACGGGATGCGCCTCCGCTACGTGATCGAGGAGGAGCCGCTCGGCACCGCCGGGCCGGTGCGGCTGGCCGCGGACGAGGGCGTGCTGGCCGACCGCTTCCTCGTCCTCAACGGCGACACGCTCACCGACTTCGACCTGAGCGCGGAGATCGAGCAGCACGCGCGCACCGGGGCCGAGGGCACGCTGGCGCTGTACGGGGTGAAGGACACCGCCAGCTACGGCGTTGTCCCCACCGATCCCGGCGGGCGCGTCGAGGAGTTCCTCGAGAAGATCGACAACCCGCCCACGAACCGGATCAACGCCGGCGCCTACGTGCTGGAGCGGTCGGTGGTCGAGCGGATCGAGCCCGGCCGGGCGTCCTCGTTCGAGCGCGAGGTGTTCCCGCGGATGGCGTCCGAGGGCGTGCTGTACGGCTACATGGCCGAGGGCTACTGGATCGACATCGGGACGCCCGAGCGCTACCTCGAGGCCACCTACGACCTGCTCGGCCGCGACGTCGAGAGCCGCCTCCCGCCGAGCGACGAGACCGGCTCGCTGATCTACTCCGGCTCGATCACGAGCGGAGCGCGGATCGGGCCGCAGTCGGTGGTCGGGTCGCACTGCGTGGTGGGGGAGCGGTCGGTGGTCGAGCGCTCGGTGCTCCACGAGAACGTGCGCGTGGGGGCGGACTGCACGATCGAGGCCGCCGTGCTGGCGGAGGGCGTGCGGATGGAGGACGGCGCGCGCGTGTGCGAGGGCGCGATCGTGGGGGCGGGCGCGACGGTCGCGGCCGGCGCCGTGGTGGAGACGGACGCCCGGATCGAGCCGGAGGCGGCGATCGCGTGAGCGGCGACCCCTCCGGGATGCTCGACGACGTCCTCGCCCAGCCCGACCAGATCGAGGACGCGCTGTGGCGGGTGGAGTCGGCGGACCTCCCGCGGCGCGAGATGCCCGGCGGCCTCGTGGTGGCCGGCATGGGCGGGTCCGCCATCGGCGGCGACCTGGCCGCCGCCGCGATCGGCGAGCGCGCCACGCGGCCGATCCGCACCGTCCGCGGC
>JALZEZ010000376.1 GCA_030861775.1 Actinomycetota bacterium | reverse complement strand
GTCCGGGCCGCCTCGAGGTCGCGGCCCTCGGCGGCCAGGTTGGCCCGCGCCGCCTCCACGCTCACGTACGAGACCCCGACACGCACCTCGACCGGCCCGTCGAACGTCACGTACGCGCCCGCCTGGGCCGTGCCGCTCGGATTGCCGGGGAGCGCCGGCGGCCCGCCGGGGATCGGCGTGTAGTTCAGCGCGCCGTCGGAGTGGTCCGACGCCGACGTCGCCCCGGGCATCAGCGTCTGGTCGCGCCACGCCCCGTGCGCGGCGAACGGGCGGCTGAACTCGGCCGCGAAGTGCACCCGGTAGCTGTTGCGCTGGTAGCAGAAGCGGCCGGACTCGACCGTGCCCGACACCTCGCGGCGGGCCGGGTCGATCGCCACCTCCGCGTCGCGGTTGGCCATCGCGCTCCCGCCGGCGTTCACGAGCACCGAGCCGCCTCCGGCCGGGAACCCGAACCGCCCCGCCCCGGTCCGCTCGGTGGCGCTCAGCTCCACCTCGGTCCCGTCGCCGAGCCGCACCAGGTACGCGCCCGGCCGGGCGCTCTCGTCCGCGTGCGAGAACGAGGCCAGGTAGGCTGGGTCCACGTCCGAGGAGCCCGGCCGCCCGGGCGCGCGCGTGACCGGCGCGGTGGTGGGCAGGAACGGCACGTCGCGCAGCGCCGCGCAGCCCGCCCCGCTCAGGTGGGTCAGGCTGAACCCGCGGATGCGCGAGTCTCCGTGGCTGTAGCCGCCGGAGAAGTTCTCGGTCGAGGGGTCCGTGTCCGGGCTCCACTGGACCATCCCGAACGGCACGGTCGCGCCCGGGAAGGTGTTGCCCGCGCCGCCGCCGGTGCCGAAGTCGGCGGCCCCCGCGCGGGTGCCCGCGAACACGTCCACGTAGCGGCCGCGATCGGCCGCCGCGGCCCCCGGCGCGCAGGCCAGCGCGACCAGCAGCGTTGCTGTCCCCGGCCCCAGGCGCATCCGCCGGCCAGCATGCCAGGTCGCGGCAGGGCAGAATGCCGCTCGTGCGGCTCGGCCTCATGACCTTCCCCACGCACTACTCGGTCCAGCCGGACGAGCTTGCCCGCATGGCGGAGGAGCTCGGCTTCGAGTCGCTGTTCGTCGCCGAGCACACGCACATCCCGACGAGCCGTCTCACTCCTTACCCTGCGGGCGGCGAGCTGCCGCGCGAGTACAGCCACACCTACGACCCGTTCGTGGCGCTGACGGCCGCCGCGGCGGCCAGCGAGACCCTGCTGCTGGCCACCGGGATCTGCCTGGTCGTGCAGCGCGACCCGATCGTCACCGCCAAGGAGGTGGCCACGCTCGACCGCATCTCGGGCGGCCGCTTCCTGTTCGGCGTGGGCGCCGGCTGGAACCGAGAGGAGATGGAGGACCACGGGACCGACCCGCGCACGCGCTTCTCGCTCCTGCGCGAGCGGGTGGAGGCGATGAAGGCGATCTGGACCGAGGACGAGGCCGAGTACCACGGCCGCCACGTGGACTTCGGGCCGATGTGGTCGTGGCCCAAGCCGCTCCAGGAGCCGCACCCGCCGGTGTTGCTCGGCGGGAACGGCCCGAAGGTGCTGGACCGCGTGCTCGAGTTCGCCGATGCCTGGATGCCCAACTGGGGGCTCCAGACGAACGAGGAGCTGATCGCCCGGATCGAGGAGCTCCAGTCCCGCGCGGCGGACGCCGGCCGCGGCCGGATCCCGGTCAGTGTGTACGCGGTGCGCTCGAAGCCCGAGGTGCTCGAGCAGCTCGCGGAGGCCGGCGTGGAGCGGGCGGTGCTGTGGGTGCCGCCCGCCCCCCGGGACGAGGTCGCGCCGCGGCTGGAGCGGCTGGCGAGCCTCGTCCGGGGGCTGAGCGGGGGGTCCTAGGCAAGGGAGGTCCCGGACCGGGACCGTCCCCCTTACGCCTCGATCGCGTGATTCGCGCGGAACAGGCCGTCGGGGTCGTACTCGCCCTTGACCGCCTGGAGGCGCCGGTAGGTGTCGGCCGGGAAGAACGACCGGGTGTCGGCCGCGCGCTCCACGAAGTTGCCGTACTGGCCCGACTGGTACGGGGCCAGGGCGTTCGTGAGGAGCGCGAGCTGCGCCTCGTTGGCGGCCGTCAGGCCCGGGTCCGCGGCCATGCCGCCCCCGAACATGATGAACTCGCCGTCGAGCTTCGCCAGCGCGCCGTGGTGCGGCTGTGTGCGGCCGAGCGCCCCGCCGAGGTGGCGGATCTCGACCGTCGCGAGCTGCGAGCCGGAGCCGGGCCCGGTGACGGCGACCATGTCGTCGATCGCCTTCGCCGGCAGCTCGGCCATCAGCATCGTGTCGCTCACGGCCGGGATCGGGTCCGGCGGGTCCATGTGCATCTCGGCCAGCCCGACCGGCGGGTACATGGCGAAGCTGTCCATGACCGGCCCGAGCTCGCGCACCGGGCGCATCAGCTCCGCGCCGGCGGCCTCGCTGCCGAGGTAGAAGCCCTCGATCAGCGCGAACGACTGGCCGCGCACCGGCTCAGGGACCTCCTCCAGCGGCGGGAACTGCATCAGCCGGCCCACCGTGGTCATCTCCTCGGGCATCGAGGGCACGATCTCCCGCCAGGCGTGCAGCACCTCGGCCGCCCGCTCGAAGGGGAAGAACATCACGCCCGCGTAGACCTCGCGCACGGGGTAGAGCTCGAACTCCAGCGCGGTGACCACGCCGAAGTTGCCGCCGCCGCCGCGCAGCGCCCAGAACAGCTCGGACTCGTGGCCGTGGTCGACCCGGCGAAGCTCGCCGTCGGCGGTGACGATCTCGATGGCCGTGATGCTGTTGGTGGCCAGGCCGTGCTTGCGGCCGTACCAGCCGAGGCCGCCGCCGAGCGAGTAGCCGGCGATCGACACGTCCGGGGTCGAGCCGTGCAGCGCGGCCAGGCCCATCTCGGAGGCCTGCGGCACGACGTGCTCCCACTTCATGCCCGCGCCCACGCGGGCGCGGCCGGCCAGGCGGTCGATCTTCACGCCGGCCAGCGCGTCGGTCTTCAGAAGGATGGTGCGCTCGAGCGAGCCGAGCGGCCCGGCGTTGTGGCCGGTGCGCTGCGGGGCCACGCGCAGCTCGCGCTCGCGAGCGAAGCGGATCACCTCGGCCACGCCCTGGGCGTCGGCGGGGTAGGCGATCAGGGCCGGGTGCTGGTCGACGGCGAGGTTGTAGGCCTGGCGCGCCTCGTCCCAGCCGGCGTCGACGGGGGTGACCACGCGACCGATCCGGTCGCGCAGTCGGCTGATCTCGTTGAGCTGTGCGGTGGTCATGATTCGTTCCTCTCGGTCGTCGCAGGGGTACTCGCGTCCTGGGGCAGCAGCGCGTCTATCGCCGCGATCAGCCCGAGCCACCCGCAGAAGGGCCGCTCGACACCGGTGGCGGAGGTCGCCGTTCCGGTGAGGCAGTCGCCGGCGAGGCTGACGTCGAGGCTGATCGCGGTGTGCGGTGTGTCCATGGCCGCAAGACTCGGCCATCCAGAGGCCCCGCACATCGAGGCAACCCCCCAATCGCGACCCCAGTCTTTTCGTGCGGCCCCCCTAGGGGGTCATCCCGGCTCTAGGCCGCCAGCGCCTCCGAGAGCTCCCGCCGCGAGCGGATCCCCAGCTTGCGGTAGGCGTTCGTGAGGTGGACCTCGACGGTCTTGGGCGTGACGTAGAGGGTCTGGGCGATGTCGCGGTTGGTCTGACCGTCCACGGCCAGCTCCACCACGCTGCGCTCCTTGGCGGTGAGCGCGCCGGCGCCGCTCAGCGCCTCGGTGCGCGGGCGGGCGCCGGTGGCGTGCAGCTCCGTGCGGACCTCCTCCACGAGCCCCTGCGCGCCGCACACCGCGGCCAGCTCCATGGCCTCGCGCAGCGGCTCGCGGGCCT
>JALZEZ010000016.1 GCA_030861775.1 Actinomycetota bacterium | reverse complement strand
CGCCAGTACGAGGATGAGCAGGAGGGGGGTCGCCCTCCGGAGTGCGGTCTGCATGATCAGGCCTCCCCGCCGGCCGCGCCGGCGTCGTCGGGAGCGGACTCGCCGCCCTCGTTTGCGGGCGCGCTGGCGCCCTTCTTCTTGGCCGCCCGCTTCGGCGACACGTTCACGGCGGTCCAGTCCTCCTGCTCGAGCAGGCTGTCGCGGAACGCCGCGGGAACCTTCTGCCCGCGCAGCTCCAGCGGCAGCAGACCGCCCTGGGGCACGTGCGCGCTCCCGACCTGGCCGTCCGGGAGCGGGACGCTCGGGAGCTCGACGCCCTCGGCAGAGGGGCCGACGTACTTGGCTCGCTTCATGGGACCCTCCTGGGGGGTCGGGGTTTGCTCAGATCGTGGCCTTGCAGGTGATCGATCCGATCATCTGCGAGACCCAGCCTTCGGAGTCCGGGTTGTTCGACTGCTTGCCGCGCGTCATGCCCGCCTCGCGGACGGCGCCGCCGAGCTTCACGTCGGCACGCAGCAGGTCCTCGACCGCGCCGACGAGGTCCCAGCAGCGATCCTCGGTGCCGTGCTGGTCGTCGCCCTCGCGCTTCACGAACACGATCAGCTCGACGCGGTAGGACTCCTCGCGGCGCATGCGGCCGAGCGCGCCCCAGTCCTGGTCGAACTCGACGTCGCCGACATGCACCATCTCGTCGTCCATCTGCGTGGCGTCGTTGAGATAGCCGTAGACCACCGTGACGCCCTCGAGCGCCGGCACCGTGCTGAGGAGCTTGCTCTCGCCCGCTGGGACGGCCGCGCCGGCGAGTAGCTGGAAGAGCGCCCGCCGGGCGTCGGGCGCGGTGGAGCGGGGCATCAGAGTCCCCAGCCCGGGTCCGGCCGCCCGAACTGCTGCACGAAGGCGTTCGCCTCCGGGATGTCGAAGAGCATCCCCCGGACCCCCGGCGTCACCAGCGAGATCGTCCCGTCCTCGGTCGACATCGTGCTGGCGCGCTCGTCGATCGGCGTCTTGACGAGGTAGCGCTTCGCGAGCCGCTTGGCGATCCGCGCCGCGGCGGGCGGCGGCGCCTTGAGGCCGTGCTCGTAGCCGACGACGATCGTGGTGCGGGGGATGAAGATGAAGCTCTGCGAATCGACCGAGCGGCCGTTGTAGATGCGCAGCGCGCTGAGCTGGTCCGAGGTGAGCGCCTCACCGTCGGCTTCGATCCAGCGGATCCGCCGCACGTGCCAGCGGTCGAGGCGCAGCCGCCCGGTCAGTGTGCTGACGTCGAGCTCCTGGCGCCGGTAGCGCGGCGCGAAGGCATAGTTGCAGGCGTCCTCGAGGACGTCTTCGGCGATCGCACGGGCGGCGATCAGGTCGGCGTCCGGGTACTTCGCGGTGTCCCCGAGCGGCTCCAGCGTGCGCGCCTCGGCCAGCGTGAAGAGGAACGCGCCGACGATCTCCACGAGCGTCTCGACCGTCGTGCTCGCTCCACCGACCGTCGCGGTCCAGCGCGCGGTCAAGAGGTCGAGCTGCGCCGTATGCGCGGCGGTCAGCTGGAAGGTGAACCGGCCCGTGCCGGCGTTCGTAGCCGCGGTCGACGCGACGAGCTCGGTGCCGTCGTCGCGCAGGACCTGGACGGTCGCCGAGTCAGGGGAGGGATCGACCGGCGCCTCGGTCGCCGAGTCGAGGAAGGTGGCCGCGATCGTGGCGGGCTGACTCCGGAGCACTCTCTGCATCTCAGAGCACCCCCACGTGGGGCCGCACGAACTCGAGCGCGGTGGCCTCGGTGACCGCTGGCGAGACGGTGTGGGCGAAGGCGCCCATGTCCACCTGCGTGACGTTCGAGGCGGCGGCGTCGAGGGCGGCAATGTACTCCGGCTTCGCCGCGGTGTCGTCGCTCGAAGTCCAGAGCTTGATCGGGACGTTCGAGGCCGCGATGTCGGCGATGCGGTTGTAGGGGTTCTTCAGCGGCTCGGCCGCCTGGTACCCCGCCAGCCCGCCGTAGGCAGCCTCGATGTCAGCCGCCGAGGAGAGAACGTTGCGGTCGTGGATGTCGGCGAGGTTGAGCGCCGGGATCACGCCGTACATCGCCGCTACGCTCGCCGGGTTGGCGATGAGGTAGTTGAAGCCGTTGATGTTCCCGGCCGACCCCGCGCCGAGGAGCAGCTTGTCGGGCTTCACGTTGAGCCGGGTCTTCATGTACTCCCAGGCCGACGTGATCCGGCTGAGGATGGTGTCGTTGCCCCACTCTCCCCTGGTAGTCGAGCCGAGGTCGGCGGAGATCGCCGGGACGCCGAGCTGCGCCCACTTGCGAACGGCGGCGAAGTTCGTCATCGCGTTGCCGGGGCCGCCGCCCCGGAGGGCGACCAAACCGCGCCGCGACTGGTCGAAGCCCCAGTTGTCCGGCCACGCCAGCACGTACGCCTCGGCCCCGACGTAGCCCGTCCCGTAGCGCGTGCAGGCCACTACGCGGCCTCGACTGCCCGGATCCAGTTGACCAGCCCGGCACCGCCCCATACGACCAAGGTCCCGGCGCTCGTCGTTGCCCGGACCTTGAACGTGTACTCGGTGCCCGGCGTGAGCGTCAACGGCACCTTCCCGCTGGCCGGACCCCAGAACCCGACCGGCAGCGTGACGGCCGCGATCTTCTCCTGGGTCACGTTGGCGGCGTCGGTGATCGACACCGTGACGACGCCCGTGCTGGTCTGCTGCTGTAGCTGCGGGCAGAACGCCTCGACCCACACGCCCGCACGCTCCGGGGTGAAGGTGATCGCCAGCCCGGTCACGTCAGTCACGGCCGAGATCCCCGACTGGCTGACGACGCTCTCGGCGCGGTCCAGCTCGCGTCCTGCGACGCGCCCGTTCGTGAAGCGCGGCATCGGCTACCGCCCCTGCCGTAGCACGTGCACGGCCTGCGTGGTGGCCGCTACGACGCCATAGAGCTTCTCGCCCGGCTCCAGCTCCACCTCGAGCGGCCCGTCGGCGACCGTCCACTCGAAGCCGTTCCCGGTCGTCACGGCATCGGTCCCGCCGAGATAGACTGAGGCGGTGCCGGTGACGTTCTTCAGCAGGTAGCGCCGCGTCCACTGGTCGGACCTTGAGGAGGCGTCGCCGGTGGTCGGCTGGTCGTTCTCGGCGATCAGCGTGGCCGAGCTGGCCACTGACGGACGGCTTGCGGTGATCGGCATGCTGGTTCCTTTCAGGTCCGGCGGGGACAGAACCCGGGCTGGTCCAGCGCCCGGGCTCTGGTCCCCTCGCGGATCAGGCCGAGTCGTCGCCCTTGGGCGCCGGGGTCTTCTTGCTGCGCCCGCCCTTGCCGGCCGAGCTTGTGCCGGCGTCGGGCGCGCCCGCCTCGGCAGCGGCACCGGCCGCGGCGGTCTCGCGGAACTCCTCGTGGGAGACCTCGGTCTCCTGGCTCAGGCCCGCCCGGGCCCGTCGCGCCGACGTCGTCCTGCCGGGCACCGCGTCGTGCGCGGTGTCGACGTCGGTCGTCGTGTCGGCGTCGTCCACGTACTCGGCGTAGGCCGCCGGGATCGGCTGGCCGGCGGCCGCGACCAGACGGTTGATCTTCCCGCCCTCCTCCTCGACCTCGGCGTAGATGTCCTTCTTCGCGTATCGCGTCACGTGCTCTCTCCTTCGCTTCGCGCGTGGCCCCGGGCCGGGAAGCCGGACCAGGGCCACAACGCGATCAGCGGATCAGGTCGTCGCCGCTTAGGCGAAGACGGTCTTGCCGAACGCCTGCGGGCGTGGCACGACGAGGACGCCCCGCATCTCGGCGAGGATGGCCACGATGTTGCGCGTGAACCAGTCCTTGTGCGAGTCCGAGACCAGGATCTTCACGGCCTCCCGGATCAGGAACAGCGCGCGTGCCCACTCGCCGCCGAGCGAGGTGCCCTGCGGCACCGCGATCGTCGACACGACCGGCGTGCCCCACACCTGCATCTGGCCGGCCAGCGACGGCGGCCCCCAGATGTAGTTCTCGTTGGCGTCCTTCGACAGGCGGATCTCCTGCCAGTCGGACGGGTGGATCGCCTCGCCGGTGGGCTCGAAGCCGGCCAGCCGCAGCAGCGTGAACTTGCGGTGGATGGCATCGGCTCGCGGCTCCCCTGCGTTCGGCGCCGTACCCTGGGTGTAGGACGCGATGCCGACGGTGTTGAGGATGCCCCGGATGTTCGGCGACGTCCCGTTGCCCTGGGCGATCTGGATCTCCGCCCGGCGGGTCACGCCGGTCGTCATCTCCGAGTCGATCAGGGTGCGCAGAAACGCCGTGTCCGACAGCGTGTTGCGCGTCGCCGGGATCCAGTGGGCGATCGTCTTGACCGCCTCGACGACCTCCTCGAACGTCAGGCCGGACTCCGGCTTGACGCCGCCCAGCGCCGCGGTGGTCGTGCCGCCGGTGCCGTCGCCGATGTCGGCGGAGCTCGACGCCTCGGCCACCTCGGCCGCGTTGATCGTGCGCGCGAGCAGCCGGATGAACTCGACCGCGTTCGAGTCGGTCTCCCCGACGGTGATCAGGTCGAGGATCCCGAGCGGGAGCCGCGGCAGGTCGACGACCCCGGGGAACCGCTCCGGGACGTTCAGTACGCCGCCGGCCGGGTCGCTCGTGCCGGTGAGCAGCGCCGCGAAGCGGCCGCGGTCCATCGGCTCGCTGAGCTGCGCCTTCAGCCCGTCCCGCTCGAAGGCGCCCGACTTCAGGGCCTCCTGGTAGAGCTCGCTCGCGGCGACCATCTGCCCGAGCGACTCGCGCGCCTCGGCCGGGTGCCGATCGTGCTCGTTCTCGGTGCGCGAGTTGACCGTGCGCTCGCCGCCGTCGGCGGCCATCAGCGCGATCCGCTCGAACTGGCCCTGGAGCGACGCGAGCTCGTCGGAGGCCTTCGAGTACGGCTTCATCGCCTCGTCGGCGGCCTTGACGGCCGGGTCCTCCGGGTTCGTGATGTCGACGCCCTCGGCCTTGAGCGCGTCACGCTTGGCCGCGAAGTCCGTCCACGCGGCGGACTTCTCCGCCTTCTTGGCCTCGATGGCCTTCTGCAGGTCCTTGAGCTGATCTTCCAGCACGACGAGTCACCTCCTGGGTGAGTTGCGACAGATCGGCCGCGCGCGCAGCGCGGCAAGTGGAACAGGCCGCGCTAGCGCGGCGGTGGCGGCGCTAGCGCGCCGGGGCGAACATCACGTCGATGGCCGCCTGGCTGGGCCTGGCCGTCGCCTCCTCGGCGTCCTCGGACGCGTTGGGCTCGGGTGTGCCCGGAACGGTTTCTGTGGGGGCCGGATCGCCCTCGGCGCGCCGGCGGGCGCGAGCGGGGTTCTTCACGACGCGAGCGATGGTCTGCTCGAGCGTCTCGACGCGGTCGGCCATGCCTTGCGCGACCGCCTGCTTGGCGAGCACCATCCGGCCCTCGCCGTACTTCGGGCCCTTCACGACCGACTGCGCCACGCTGCGGCCCTTCCCCACGTCGTAGGTGAAGAGGTCGTAGTAGTAGTCGACGATCGCCTGGAAGGTCTCGCGAGCCTCGTTGCTGAGCGGTTCGAACCGATTGCCCTCGGTCTTGTACTTGCCGGCGCTGATCAGCGTGGTGTTGACGCCGAAGTCCTCCTCGAACTTCGACCAGTCCTCATGCGCCATGAAGACGCCGACCGAGCCGACCTCGCCCGTCGGCGTGACAACGAGCTCGTCGCCCTGCGCGGCGAGCCAGTAAGCGGCCGACGCCGCCCACGTGTTGGCCACCGCCACGATCGGCTTGACCTCGCGCGCCGCGCGCAGCTCGGCGGCCGTCTCCGCGAGCAGGTCGGTCGAACCGCCGGGCGAGTCGATATCGAGCACGATCGCGGAGATGTCGGCGTCACCGACGGCCTCGCGCAGCTGCGAGCGGAAGCCCTGCAGACCACCGCCACCGCCGAACAGGTAGCTGAGGTACGAGGCCCGCGGGGTGATCAGCCCGCGCAGGGGGATCACCGCGACCCCGCCGGTGGTCTGGGTCTCGCGGCCGCGGGCAGCCTGGGTCGTGAACTGCTCGCTGAGGTCGTCGGCGCTGAGATCGCCGCGCGCCGCGGCGGCAAGAGCCGCGAGAGCGCGCTCGTGCAGCGCCCAGACGTTCGTGCGGCAGCCGAAGGCGGCCAGGATCCCTGCGCTGTTCAGTGACTTCACCTGACGCCTCCCATCGGGTTGAGCGCCGCGAACGACGCCTTCAGTTGGTCCGGCTCTCCGAGCGCGTCGTCGACGAACGTCTCGACGATCGCCGCCCACGTCTCGGCCGTCTTCTTCGGGTCCTGAGCACCCGCGGCGTCGAGGTCCTCGGCGAGCTCGCGGGTGAAGCGCTCGCGATCGAAGCTGCTGTCGCCGGCGCACGCCTTGCGATACAGCCGCTCGCCGGCGCGCGCGACGTTGCTGAAGAGCGCCTTCGTGGCCTCCTCCTCGCCGTCGACCCCGATGAACGTCATGTTGTTCGTCGGGATCATCGGCTGGTCGCAAAGCGGGTGGTCAATCCGCGGCATGTTCATTTGGAGGCGGCCCTCGTTGATCGTCAGCAGGCCGATCCCCAGCTTCGTCTTGAGAGCGATCGCCTCCTTGACCGCGTCTCCGCGCAGCTCCTCCGAGAGGTCGAACTTGACGTACTGACCCTGGAAGGCCGGCTCACCGTCGATCACCTGCGCGACGAAGGTCTCCTCACCGAGCACGATCCACGGGCCTAGCACCGGCCCGTAGAGGATCCGGTGAAGCTCGGCGATGTTCGAGTAGGTGGCGTGGTCGAGGATCCCGATCAGCGGCTGCGGGGCGTTGTAGAGCGCGGCGATCTCCTCGCGGCTGAGCTTGCGTTGGTCGATCAGCTCGGCCTCGTGGGCGCTGATCGAGAACTGCTCCCACTTCGACCCGGGCGGCAGGACGATCGGGCGCCCGGCGTTGGCGGCTCCCTGGTGCATCCGGGCAAGGTCCTCGCGCAGCTCGCGGCGGAACTCCTGGTCGCCGGCCATCGCCTCCGGCAGAGTGACTCCGCCGGACGGGCGGGCGGAGTTGCGGAAGAGCGCCTGCTGGTAGGCCTTCGCGTCGCGCTCGATGCTGAGTGTGACGCCGAGCTGCTTGAGCGGCGAGACCCCGAACACGCCCTTCGGCGGGTGCCAGGCGACGTGGATCATGTCGTCGGGCTGGACGACGTGCCGCCGGCCGCGGTGGTCGGTCTGGATCCAGTAGTCGATCTCGTCGACGGCAGTGCCCGTCTCGCCGATCTGCTTCGGCTCAAGCGAGCGCCAGTCCGTCGCGCGGTAGCCGTCCGGCGTCGCACCCGGTCGCGGGCGGCTCTTTTTGACCCCACCGTTGCCGTGCAGGAGCGCCGGGAAGAACATCCACTGCTTGAGGTGCGTCGGGCCCTTGCGCGGCGCCGGCCGGCGGATCGAGTCATAGAGCGGCCCACTGCGTACCTCGCGCTCAGTCTGCGACTCCGAGCCCTCTTCGTAGACCTTGAGCGGGATCCGCGCGAGCTGGCGCGTCAGGAAGTTGGCCGCGATTGCCACCCACGGCTGCGTCTCGTACAGCCTCGAGTAGCTCGCGCCGCCACCGTCCCAGAGCGAAAGGGGCACGGAGTTTGCCGCGAGGCCGGTGTTGAAGCCCTCCGGGGTGTACTGGTAGGGCCCGGAGTTCTCGCTGACGACGAGCTCGCCGGACTCGCTGATGAAGGTGATCGGCACGCTACGACGCTTCGGCCTCGAAGACCTGCAGCATCAGGACCTTTTCAGCCGGCAGGAAGAGCTCGCCCCCCATCCCGGCTGGCTGCGCACCCTGAAGCCACTCCGGGTGCGCAAGCGTGTGGCCGTCGGCGTAGGTCTCCTTCAGGACGCCCCGCACAGACCGGTCCTCGACGAGCATCGCGACGACGCGGCGGCCGATCAAAGAGCGGTAGCCGCTCGCATGCAGCTCGCGGCGAGTCTCGAGCAGATCCAGCTCGGTTCGCCCCGCGCGTTCCTCAGCTCGGCGCCGTCGCTCGTCGGCGTGCGCGAGGCTCTGCGCGTGGGAAGCGAGCAGGTCGTCGATCTCCCGCTCGCGGCGGTTGAGCAGGTAGCCCACGATCGCCGCGAGCGCGAGCACCAGGATGACGAGGAGAACGACGGCAGCGATCACGGTTACGCAAACTCCATTCGATAGGCGGAACGATCCGGCGCGACCGGCACTGGAGCCGTCGCGATCCGGTGCAACATCGCCGCGGCGATCGCGGCGTCGATTACCTCGACGTCGTCACTGTCCTGCTGGCCGTGCTTACGCTGCCCGCGGTTCTCCTTTGGAGCATCGAAGCGCCACTTCTCGCCGCTCGTGGTGCGCGCTCTGGCGGCGAGTAGCTGGGCGATGAACTCCGGGTCGTCGGGCAGCTCTACCATCCGCTCGCCGTTCTCGTCGACCGTGCCGATCGCCGTGGCCAGCCCCATCGAAGCGTCGGCCATCGGCGAGGCGTCCTGCGAGTGCATGATCACGTCGAGCCCGTGCTCGCGCTCGAGCTCCTGGGCGACCTTCTCGCCCTCGGCGTTGCGGTCGAAGACGACGCCGAGGATCTCGTAGCCCTGCTTCTTGAAGCGGACGACGGCGTTGATCACGTCCTCGTGAGGGAGCGAGGTCCCGTCACGTGGCGGGACGAGGATCGTCGGCTTGCCATAGCGCACCTTCCGGTAGCGCCAGAAGCGCTGCGAGCGCCCCGTTTTTTCGTCCTCTTCCTCCCAGTCTTCGCGGTCGTGCGGCATCCCAGGCACGACCACGGTGGTGTCCCAGCGCCAGCCGATGTCGAGACTGAGGTAGATCGCGCTCGTCGCTGGCAAGACGTCCGGAGCGATCGCGCACCGCCCGACGTCGATCGAGCTGATCGCAGCATCCTCGCCCTGCATCCAGACGCCGCAGCCGAACCGTGCCCAGCGCGAGGCCGTCATCGTCGGCGACTCCTTGCGCTGTCTCAGCGACTCGATCGTGTTGCTCTCGAGCGGATTCGCGAGCTTGACGATGTCGAGGTCCTCGCGACTGTCGTCTTCGTCGAGCGTCCACTCGTACATCTCGAACTTGCCGTTCGGGCTGCGGGCGAAGTTGCAGCGCCCGAACTGCTCGAGCCGCTTGACGCCGAACTTGTAGGCCTTGGCGCGGATCCGCCCGAGCGCGGACTTCAGGCGCTCGCCGGCGGTCGAGATCGTGACGATCTGCCCGTTGCGCGGCCCGACCCCGTCGGCCAGGACGCCGTAGAGCTGACCGTTGTCCTTGTGCCGGTGGAGCTCGTCAACGAGGCCGAGCGTGACGATGACGCCGTCGACCGTGTCCTTGTCGCCCGAGACGACCCAGATGAAGCCGCTGTCGCGGCGGCTCCGGATCTCCTTGGTCGCCTTCCGCAGCAGCACCCGCTTCTGGAGCGCGGCCGCCTGCGGGAGCAGCTTGCCGGTCTTGAGGTCCTTGCGCTCGACGAACCCGCACGCCTGGTCGTAGAGCACCTTGGCCTGGTCCTTGGCCGACGCCGCGATGTAGCACTTCGCGTCCGGCGTGTAGATCAGGTGGTAGAGCGCGAGCGCCGCAAGCAGCGTCGTCTTGCCGTTCTTCTTCGGCAGGAGGACCAGCAGCTCGGTGACGCCGGCGAAGAACCCCTTGAGGATCAGCCGCTGGAACGGCTCGAGCTCGAACGGCCTGCCGTTGTCGAGGACGATGAAGCGCCGGCAGAACTCGGCGAAGTGCTCGAGGGTGTTGACCTCGTACTTGCGCTTCCGCGGCTTCCTCGCCCTCGGCGCGCGCGGCGCGGCCACCGCGGCCACGAGCGCGAACCAGAGCAGCGCCCTAGAAATCAAAGTCGTCGCCGCTCTCGTCCTCGCCGTCGCGGCCGTGCTTCTTGCGGGCGTCCGGCGTCAGGACGAGGGCATCGCGGAGCGTCTGCACGTCGCGCCGCGCATCGCGCTCCTTGTCGATCCCGGGGTGGGCGAAGATCCGGCCGCTCTGCGAGGACTGGAAGCGCCCCTCCTCGGTCACGGCCGCGCGGAACTGGCGCGCGTCCTGCGAGCGCCGGACGTAGTCGTTCAGCAGCTCGATGTCGTGGTCGCGCCAGGTGCCCTGCTCTTGGAGCGCCTTCAACGTCGCCGCATGCAGCTCGCGCGACTCCGTGTCGAAGTCGTCGGGAGTTGCCAACTCTGGCAACTGCGCACAGCGCTGCCACACGCCGTCGACCCGCTCGGCCGCGCCGGTCTTCTCCAGCGCCAGCAGCGCGCGGCGGACGGTCCCGTCGGAAGGCTTCCGGCCTAGCGCCTTTGCGGCCTGCGCCGCTCTAGCAGGGAGAAGATCGAGGATCCGGGGCGCGAGCTCGGCGGCCGTCTCCCTCGGCTTCGAGCCGCTCTTGCTGGTGGCCGCCGGCGCGGACTTCTTGCTGGCCATGATGGCCTCCTTGCCGACCGAGAGGAAAGTTTTGGCAACTCGTTCTTTTTCACGGCGAGGGACGCGGGTGAAGCGGGGCGCCCACGATCACCGTGATTTCGACGCCCCCCTGCCGGGCGGCCGGCGGCGGGCCTCTGGCTTTGGGTGCGTCACCTTCGACTGCTGCTGGCGCCGGGCTGCCTCCTGGCGCCGGGCTGCCTCCTGGCGCCGCTGTTCGATGTTCCTGGCCTCGGCCACCTACTGCTCCTCGCGGCGCGTGTCGGCGACGAACTTGCCTTTGCCGTCCCCGCTCAGGATCCCGCAACGACAGCGACCGGGTTCGGGGCCAACGGTCACGTTGCACGTGCCGCATGTCGCCTCCAGCACCTTTCGCCCTTCGCGCTCTGACTCGGCCATTCACGTCACCTCGCCTTCGAGTCGGTGAGACGGTCGTGCTCCTCGCAGAGCGTCGTCGCCTCATCGGGGTCGTAGCCGCCGCCCTCGGCCAACGGCACGAGATGAGCGGCCCGCAGTCTCTTCGGGTCCGTCACCGTGCACCGCTTGCCGTGCTCGACGTGCGTGCACCGGTAGCCGTCACGCTCGAGCACCTGCTCGCGTAGTCGAGCCTGCGCCGCTCGATCGCGGTTGTGGGACCAGCCGGTGCTGTTGCCCTGGTGCAAGTCGCAACGGCGCTGCTCGCGGAACCGCGGGACGAAGGCCGCACCACACGTGTTGCAGGTCCGCTTCACGGGGCCGGGTGTATGGCCCTGCCGGCCTTCCGTCGCCGACGTCGCCGCGCCAGGTGTGCGTCGAGCTCGGCGTTGGACAGCACGCCGAGGGAGGGGGAGGGCCACACGCAGTCGGCCATGCCGACGAGCGCGAACGCGATGTTGCGGCGCAGTGTGCGCAATCCAGGCAACCCGCCCACCTCCAGAAGTCTCGGCCCCGGCCGACGCTGCAGTTTCACCGGCCGGGGCCATCGCTCTGTGTGTAATGAAGCGGCGCGCCCCGTCTCCGGCCAGCGAGGTCCGGACGCTCCTAAGCCCGCGTACGAGATGGAGGGGCGACGCGCCAGTAAGATCGCTGGGCTCATAACCCCAGAGGACGCCGGTTCGAGTCCGGTCCCCGCTACCAACTGATCTACCCCCGCACCGCTTGAGCCAGGGCGCACGAAGGACTACGGCCTTCGCGCTACTGTCGGCGCCGGTCTACGCACGGCCCTCGCTGGCTCAAGGTAGAAGCTATTGGGGGGGGCGGACGGAACGGAGGGATGCCTCTTCCAACGCAGCTACATCCTCTTCCGTACAGCCATCGAGAATGCGATCGTCGCCGAACTGCGGATGCTCAGGGGGCAGGGTCTTTAGGCGGAAGTTGCCGAGGCGCCGGATGTTCTCCCACTTCCGGATGAGACGACCACTACGAGAGCGGGCGAGTACCTCGACGCGATCGTGGGCGTTTCCTCGGTTGAGCAGGACGACATACGCCTTGGCTCCCCACGGGATCGAGCTCACCGCCTCGCGGTAGTTGCAGGCGATCACGCGCCTGTCCGGCTGAGTTCTCATGCCGCCTGCCCCACCTTACGACGCATCCGCTCAAGCGCGGTGTCGATCATCGCCACCTCAGCACCGACATCCACGCCGCGCTTAGCCGCGCGTACCTGCGTCTCTTGCAGTTTGGCGGCTCGGGCCCGAGCTTCCCGCCGTTCGACCTCTTCGCGATGGTCCTCCGTCCAGCGTGCATGGCCCTGTCGCGCGTAGCGCTCCATCGTCTCGGCGTCGACCGCCTCGGGCTCGCCCTCGACGGCCTGCTCCGGGTTGGCGGTGTAGCCGCGGGTCGAGTCCTTGTGCAGCAGGCGGATGTTCTCGGCCACCTCGAAGGTGATGACCCACACGAGTTCGTCGACGTCGACCCGCCCGTACAGCTGCTCCCAATATTCGAAGAACTCGGCCCGGGTCCGGAACCCCTCGGCCCGAGCGTCGTTGAACGTGAGCTCGCCGAGACGCTCCCTGCGCACATCGGTGATCGTGATACGGGCGACGGCAGGCTTGCCACGACCGGGCTGGATAGCGTAGTCGTGGCCGACTCGGTAGCGACAGACCTCGTCGTTCGACTTCAGCGGTCGGCGCGTCATCGTCTTCTTGCCCTGAGCGATCGCATGAATCAGGCGAGGCCGGAAGATCATGCTGCCCACCCGCAGTCGATCGTTCGCTCGAGGTCGCTGGATCGAAACCACTCGAACCGGCGCCTGACCCAGAACTCGATCACGCGCCGCGGGACGCTGTTCATCGTCGGCCCAGCGCCACAGCACCCGGCGTTCGGCGGGTCGCCGTAATGGATCTCGCTCGCGACCACGGCCTGCTCGAGCGTCATGCCGGCCCCTTCGGCACGCGAGATGGCGACGAGGAAGGGAGTGCCACAGTCCTGACAGGCGATCTCGAGCAGCACCGCCTCCAACGCGTAGATGTTGGCGCAACGCTCTGGTGCGAAATCGCAGTAGCGCGGCACAGCGTTCTCGTCCCACCACTGCGGCTCGCCGAGCTTTTCGCGGATGTCCGCGTAGCTGTGGTTCACGCCGCCCGTCGCTCCGTCTCCGGGTACTCGGCGTCGATGATCCAGTCGAGTCCGTACTCGAACCCGAACCTGAAGTTCTCGCTGCGCAGAGCTGAGCGCGGAATCCTCTCGACCGCGCCGGTGTGCCTGTCGTGGCAACGGTTCGGTGCCGGGTCCCTGCAGACGAGCAGGGCGTTCTGGCCACGACGTGGTGCACCTCGAGAAAGGCCAAGCTCAAGCGGCTGTTCCCCTTTCGGTGCGTACTTCAACGGTGAGCGCTGGGGAGCCACAGGAGCGGCTCCAGCTGCTCTGCGAGCGAACGAGCGTCTCGTCGTCGAGGCGGAGATCGTCTGGGATCCGCGGAAGACGACGGCGTCGTAGCCGCAGACCGCGCAGCGATTCTCGCCGCGCCGGTGGCCCTCGACCTTGAAGACCTGTTGGAGGCGGGCCTCGTGCTGGCGTAGGCCGCGTTGCGTGGACATCTACACCGTCCGAGCCTCGTCGGCAACGGTGTGCGGAGGCGGTAGTGGATCGCTCCGGAAGACCATCGGCGGTTCGTACGTCGCGGCCGCCTGGAGCGGGGTGCCGAGCGAGGCCTTGCCAGCGGATCGCCGAAGGTCATCGCCGCGGCGACGCCGGTTCTTGTAGCCAAGTACAACCCGCCGTGACGCGCCACACTCACAGGTCTGCCGCTGAATGATCCACATCCAGAGGTGGTCATCCCAGCGAGAGCACGGCGAGGCGCTGCTGGCCTCCTGTTCGAGGATCGCGCCGTCTCGCCACTTGTGGCCGCCGCTCACGCCCCACCACCGTTTCTAGCGGGACCGCCGTGGGTGCGGTTCCATTGGCCCGTGCCTTCACCGTGTAGCGGGCAGCCACGATCAGTCCCGCCGTAACCGGATGCCGGGCAAGTGCAGACAACGGCCTTCGCGCCGATCGTGGCCCAGACCGCCCCGTCCTGCGGGACGACCACGCTCTGATCCCTGAGTACGCGGTTCAAGTCGTCGGGCAGCCCCGGAGCATGAGCAGGGCTGGTGCAGCGGATGTGCTCGCCCGCGAGGTGGGCGTGACCAGTGCAGGCGTACGGCTCGGTGACTGGCTTGCGCGTGTCGGGGTTGGTGTTGCGCGCCGCGAGGTTGTTGTGCAGCCTCAAGTACGTCAGGTCCGGGTCGAACGCTGTTCCCGGTGAGCCAGGCTTGACGCGCTCGTTCGAGACCATGCCCGCGTCGTCGCAGAGCCGGACTTCCATCGTGTAGGGATCGCTCACACGCCTCTCCTTCTAGCGGGAACGCAGCCGGGGTTTCGATCCTTGTAGATCACGCCGCGCTCCATTCGACTGCGCGCCCTTCCGCCGCCTCGGCGGCCTCGTGCAGCGCCTGCCGGTCAACGGTGATCTCCTCGCCGTCGTCGAGCGTGAGGACCAGCTCGCCGGCTGGGCCGAGCTCGACCGCCACGGGCTCGGTCTCAACGTCCCAGTCCGAGGCGCCGGCGGGCTTACGGGTGGCCATGATCAGAGCCATCAGGCGGCCAGCACCTCCTGCGTCCCGATCGCGGGCACCGACGGCGGGGTGCTTTTCAGGCGCGAGCCGCAGGATGACGAGGTTGCGATCCTTCGTCCGCTGACGCAGGCGCTCGAAGCCAGCGCAGAGGAAGCAGTAGCCCGGGTTGGGGCTCTGGACCTCGTCCTCGTCGACGAACGTGGAGTGTGCCGCCGGCGGGCGGGTCGCCCCCACGCGGCGCACGTCGCCGCGACCGCCTGCCTGATCAGCTCGCTCGACAGGTGCCCCGACTCGTTGCGGAAGATCGAGCAACACCCCACGCGTCGCCAAGGCCGTGCTTCGCGTACTCGACCAGCGGCCAGCTCGTGACCCCACAGGGCATCCGCAGCCGGGAGGATGGAGCGGGAAGCAACGCCCGGGCGGCGAGAACTGGTCAGCGCCGGGAGACTGGCGGTTGTAGTGGCGATCGGCGAGCCGCGCCGCGCGCGGATCCGCGCGCCATGTGCGCTGCCACCTCACGCCGCGATCCCCCTCGCCGCCTCGCGGATCGCCGGCGACTCGTACAGCCGCCGCATGAAGGCCCGCAGGCCGGCGACTAACTCAGGGTCCGGATCGTCTGGGTCGCCCTCATTTGGCTCTACGGCCCGACTCGGCGATTGCACCGGTTCGATTCCGGTCGGCGCCTCTTCGCTCGGGCAGGGATCGCCTGACGGCCCCCTAGGGGACCCCCGAGAAAATTTGGGGTCGGATTTCGGGTTCGGCCCCGATGTGCGCGCGCGTGTGAGGGCGCAGGATGGCGCCATGAACTCGCGACGCCTCCTCCCATACCTCGCAGTCCTGGTCCTGATCGCCTTCGGCCCGATCGGCGAGGCCGTGAGCGCGCAGCCGGCGCCGAAGCACGAGAGCCCCGCGGAAGCGACCCGGGCGCTCCTCGACTCGACCCGCGGCCAGAAGGCCCGCACCGGCCTCGGCCTGCCTCACTACAAGGAGCTGCTCGGGCGCAAGTGGGACTCGAAGGTCAAGAAGGCCGACGCCGCGTTCGCCGCGCAGCTCGCCTCACCGGCGGCCGGCAAGCTGCGCAGGTCGGCCGCGGCCGACGACCCGCTCGGCGCCTCGGACTCGCTCAAGGGCATCAAGGGGAAGCAAACCCGCAAGCTGCGCATCCAGACGGCGCTCGACTCGCTCTGCCCCACGCACAACCCGGGCGTGGACGCCGACGGCTACTTCGAGATCAAGGGCAAGGCCCGCGGCGAGCACGTGGTGACCACGGTCGAGCGCATCGGCCGCTACGACGTCACGACGACGGTGATACTCGACGTCAGGTTCGACGCGCACTCCCAGACCACCGGCGCGGCCCTCTACGGCATCGCGGCCGACCGCGGCCAGGTCTCGATTACGCGCAGCCAGACCGCGCGCGACCGGCGCACCGGGAAGAAGCGTAAGACGGGCCCGACCCAGCGCTACAGCGAGGCGCTCTCGCCGCTCTTCGTGCTCGACGGCGACTTCGAGGAGTTCATCGCCCAGCAGGACCGGGACGAGTCGCCAGCACCCCGGCGCCGGCTGCGCAGCGCTGCGTGGGACGACCTCGCACAGCGCTTCGTCGCCGTCGTCTACAACGCGATCGCGCTCGACTACGCGGCCGCCGAGAGGCACTTCCAGACGCCGAACACCTGCGTCGAGATGACGGTCTCGGCTCCTGAGTTCCTCGCCCCCGGCGGGAAGGTCGGCCTGCACGGCGTCCCGCGGCTGAAGCAGGGCACGGCGACCGAGGACCAGATCCTCGGCAGCTCCCGCTTCCTCGTCGACTACGTCAACCCGCAGGGGCAGAGCTTCCGGTCGCTGGCCGGCCCCGAACGGTTCAAGCCGGGGGAGGACTGGATCGAGTTCACCGCGCCGGCGCAGGCGTGGCCCGCTTCGCCTCCGATGGGGGTCAAGCTGATCCTCCGATCGGGGGCCGGCGTGGCCGAGGCCGACGCCACGTTCCGCGTCCAGGACTCCAAGGTCTACTTCCGCGTGCTCGACGCGAGCATCACGAGCAACTGGTCGGCCTACAGCGACGACCACTTCTGCGGTCGCATCTCGGGGTCGCAGCGCTTCGGCGGCGGCTTCGCCCAGAAGCCGTTCAGCCAGCAGAACGAGATGCACTCGTCCCAGGGGCGCTGGCTGGGCTTCGTGACCGGCTACGTCAACGGGGCCTGGACCGACCACCACGTCCAGGGCTGCAAGACGAACGAGCTCGGCCAGCGCGTCCCGTGCAGCGAGCACCTGCCCGACGCCACGCCGCGCCCGGACGGTACCTGGCCGTTCGGCTTCCAGATCGTGCAGCCGGCCGGCTCGAGCGAGCTGGAGCTGCGCTGGAGGCTGCTGCCTGCGACCGTCGGCTACATCGAGCCGGACGAGGACGAGTGCTTCGTCTACCTCGAGGGCCGGGTGCCGGCCGCGGAGACCGTGCGCCGGATCCCGGCCGAGCAGCTCCTCGGCACGCAGCCGGTCACGCTGACCTTCAGCGGCTCGTACCGCGAGACCGGGGTCGAGGGCTTCGACTACTCGTGGACCTACACGATGACGATCCAGCGCGTGGGGGCGGACGGGCAGCCGCTCGGCTAGCCGTCCCGCCCCTCGGGTCGCGCCGGCCCGCGTCGCAGTTCCCACCTGTAACGTTGCGGCCGATGAGAGTTCTGCTCGTCCTGTGCCTCGCGCTCGTCGCCGCCCTCGCGCCGGCGGCCGCCGAGGCGGCCCCGAAGCCGGCGGGCGACACCGCCCGGGGCTCGGGCGTCCGCCCGAACAACGACGAGTTCCGCTTCGAGGCGTTCTCCGGGGTCAACGGCGAGAGCCCGACCGGCACGATGGAGTACTTCGACTGGACCTACCAGGTCAGGATCCGCGGGGAGGTGCGCTGCATGCGCGTGACCGGCAACCGCGCGCTGCTGTCGGGCATCATCACGGACAGCCCGCTCGAGCCGCCCGGAACCGGGGCGGAGGGCATGACCATGTACTTCTTCGCCGAGGACGGCGGCAGGAAGGGCGCGGACCGGTTCCAGGCCTCCTTCGGCAACTTCGAGGATCCCTGCCTGATCGACAACTTCCACGAGCCGGAGCCGATCACGTCCGGGCAGATCGCGGTGCAGGACTGCACCGCCCTCGCGCGCAACGGAAAACGCTGCGCGCGCTTCTCCTGGCGCTAGCGTCCGCGCGTCAGCGCCGCGAATTTCGGGCTTGACCGGCGGCCCCAGGGGGTACTTCCCACGGGCGTGACTGTCGCTCGTCCACTGCGAGGCGCGCGGCGGCCGTGCGTGGGGGCACTGGCGTTTCTTCTCTTCCTCGTCCTCGCCGCGCCGGCGGCCGGTCGCGAGCCGTTCTTCGGCGTGAGCCTGAATCACGTCTTCAACGAGCGCGTGGACCCGGAGCGCTGGGACGGGCTGCTCGACGGCGTCCAGGCCGGCGGCATCCGGCAGGCGCGCACCGACGCCTTCTGGCACTGGGTCGAGCGCGGCAGGCCGTTCGACGTGGACGTGCCGCTCTGGGACTGGGGCCGCACCGACCTGATGATGCGGATGATGCTCAGGCACGGCATCCGCTGGGCGCCCGTGCTCTCGGGCCCGCCGTCGTGGGAGCGGGTGGAGCGCCGCGAGCTCCACTCGCCGCCGCGCTCGATGGAGCGCTACGCCCGCTTCGTGGGGGCCTTCGCCCGCCGCTACGGCCGCGGCGGCAGCTTCTGGAGCGACGGGTCGGCGGGCGACCTCCCGTACGAGCCGGTCACGACCTACGAGATCTGGAACGAGCCCAACCTGAGCAACTTCTGGGCCCCGCGGGTGCAACCCGAGCGCTATGCCGAGATGTACGTGCTCGCGCGCGAGGCGATCCACGCCGTCGACCCCGAGGCGGTGGCGATCGTCGGCGGTCTCACCGCCGCCGCGGACGGCTTCCTCGAGAAGATGTACGCCGCCCGCCCGGACCTGGCCGGCGCGGTGGACGCCGTCGGCCTGCACCCGTACTCGCGGACCGCGCGCGGCACGGTCGGCTGGGTTAGGAAGCTGCGCCAGAGCCTGAGCGCGCTCGGAGAGCACGGCGTGCCGATCTACGTGAGCGAGCTGGGCTGGCCCACGCGCGGCAGGTACACGGGCCGGGTGCTGAGCGACGAGGACCGCGCGTTCGCCATGGAGCTGGCCGCGAACAGCCTCGCCCGCGGGAACTGCAACGTGCGCGGCGTGGTCGCCTTCAGCTGGGTCAGCCCGCAGAAGGACCCGGAGTTCGACGACGACTGGTACGCGCTGTACGAGCCGGGGCGGGGCCTGGGCAAGACCGGCGAGGCCTTCCTCGCGCTGGCGGCCACGGCTCCGCACGAGCGCCCCACCGCGGTGCCGGCCTGCGGGCCGCTGCCGCCGGGGAGCGGGGCGGGGG
>JALZEZ010000375.1 GCA_030861775.1 Actinomycetota bacterium | reverse complement strand
GCGCCCCTCCATTCACTAGAACGAGGTTCTAGAACTTCGTTCTAGTGGAAACGGATGTGCCGCTCGCGCCACCGCGGAGGGGCGGTGGCCGGGCGGCCCGACGGCACGCGCCCCTCCGCGGCGCAAGGTGGGGGCGCGGCGAGCGAGGGCCCGCGAGGGGCCGTCGTCGATTGCGTCCAAATGATGGACGGAAGTGACCGCGTGTCCTGGAGGGCAACCCGCGGGACGGGCTACTGCGCGTCGGTGACGGTCAGGCGTTCCTGGGCGCGGGGCGGCGGCTCGGAGCCGGGGGCCACGGCCTGGCGGAGGGCGGCGAGGTCGCGGGCGATCTCGTCCAGGCGGGCGGCGAGCTCCCCCGTGTCGGCCAGCTGGCCGCCCGGGCCGCCCGGCCCGCCCTCGTCGCCGAGGCGGCCGTCGAGCGCGTTCACGCCGGCCTCGATCCGCTCGAGCCGCATGTCGAGCCGGTCCACGCCGTCCTCGACCCCCTCGATCCGCTGCGAGACCGACCGCAGGCGCCGGGTCAGGCGCTCGATGTCGGCCGCGGACGGGATGCCGAGCGCGCCCATCGCGGCCTCCTGCGCCTGGACCGCCTTCTCGCGCGCCTCGAAGGCGCGGCTCACGGCGGCCCCGAGCACGGGATTGCCCACCAGCTCCTCGGCGAGCTTGCCGAGCGCCTCCTCGCCCTGACGGGTGAGGCGCTCGCGGATGCCGTCGGCTTCATGCGCACCCTCGTTCACGGCGCGCAGCGTACACGGTGGCTGCAGCCAGGGCAGATCTAACCCTCAAGTCGAGGGTTACCCATAAGCTCGCTTAATCCTGGCGATCTAGGTTCCCGTGTGAATCCGCGCCAGCTTCGCGCACGCGCGCGTGAAGAAGGTGCGAGAAGGATGCACAGTGCGGCTAAGACACGCCTCCACGGGGTACAACTCCGCCACCTCGCCCGCGTGGGGGCACAGGCGGACCGGTGAGCGCAGGGCGCTCCGTCGGTCCCGCCGCACCGCTACCGGTCAGAGCGTGTTCTGCGAAACACAGATGAATGCCCTCACCATCCAAGGATGCAGGCCAAATGCACGGCAGACTGCGTGCATCCTCCCGCTGGAGGTTCTGATAGCTTCCCGCCCGCCGGCGTCGGCACCCGCTTTGGGAGGAGCTTTTTGGCAGGAGAGAGGCACCCGGGCATGAAGAGGAGGCTCCTCTATGCCACCATGCTCGTGGCGCTCTTGGCGGGCGTCGCAGCGCTCTTCAGCATGTCCGCCAGTGCCCAGCAGCGGACGTTCCTCGTCAAGCTCGCCACCGGCGACGTCATCCGCGTCACGCTCGACGCGGATCCGTGCGCCCCGGCGGACTCCCTGCCCCTGCCCGGCACGCCGATCGAGGAGCTAACCGCTCCGGCCTGCGGCGGCGGCGGCCCCAGCCTTCCGACCGACAGCGGCGGCGGCGATCAGGACGGCGACCGCGGCGACAAGCCCCCGGCCAGCTCCGGCGGCGGCGACCAGGACAGCGGCGACAAGCCCGGCCGCAAGCCGAGCTCCGGCGGTGGCGAGAGCCAGGACCGCGAGCGCGGCAAGAAGAAGGGCGACCGCGCGCGCAACGACGACGAGCCTCAATCTGAGGCTGAGAGGGAGCTGGCGAAGGAGCGCAAGAAGAAGGCCAGGGAGAAGCAGGCCGAGCGCACCCCCCTCCGCAACCGCGACGGCACCCCCACGCGCAACAACCCCACCTTCTTCGACGCCCTCCCCACGCCGGCCCCCGGCACCGCGGTCCCGAACTTCGTCATCCGCAAGTTCCAGGTCCCGATCTTCCTCCTCCCGATCTACCAGGCCGCCGGCATCCAGTACGGCATCCGCTGGGAGATCCTCGCGGCGATCAACGAGATCGAGACCGACTACGGCCGCAACCTGAACGTCTCCACCGCCGGGGCCGTGGGCTGGATGCAGTTCATGCCCGCCACCTGGCGCATGTACGGCACCGACGCCAACGACGACGGCAAGAAGGACCCCTACAACCCGGTCGACGCGATCTTCGCCGCCGCGCGCTACCTCAAGGCCGCCGGGGCCGAGCAGGACCTGCGCCGCGCGATCTTCGCCTACAACCACGCCGACTGGTACGTCGACTCGGTCATGCTCCGCGCGAAGCTGATCGCGGGCGTGCCGGGTGACCTGGTGGGCTCGCTCACCGGCCTGACCCAGGGCCGCTTCCCGGTCGCCGCCCGCGCGCGCTACGCCAACGACGTCCTCGAGCGCGAGCTCAAGCGCCGCGTCAAGAAGGGCGAGAACGCGGCGAACGTGATGGAGGACGCCGACCGCCGCTCGATCGACATCTTCTCCGAGAACGGCGCCCCGGTCGTGGCTGCCAACGACGGCGTCATCAAGAAGATCGGCGTCTCGGACCGCCTGGGCCGCTACATCGTCCTCCAGGACGTCTACGGCAACCGCTACACGTACAGCGGCCTCGGCTCGGTCTCGCAGCTCTACCCGGTGCCGAAGGTCGACCTCGACGTCGAGGACAACTCCGCCAAGGCCGTCTCGGCCAACGCCGGCGACCCGAAGCCGGACCTCCCCGCCTCCGCCGGCCGCCAGGTCTCGCGCGCGAAGACGACCGCCGACGACTCCGACACCGTCACCCGCGCCGGCAGCAACGCCACCGCCACCTACAAGCCGCGCATCTTCGCCCACCCGTACCGCTCGAACCCGCGCAAGAACGGCGCCATCGAGCAGATCTTCAACCGGGCGACCAGCCAGAAGGGCTTCGCCACCTACAAGGGCCTGTTCGCCCACGTCTACGGCCTGAACGCCAAGAACGCGGTGCTGCGCCCGCTCCAGCGCGGCTCGCGCGTGATCGCCGGCACGCTGCTCGGCCGCGTCGGCCGCCCGGACCAGGAGAAGGCCGCGCACGTGACCTTCTCGATCCGCCCCGCCGGCCGCGGCGCCCCGACGATCGACCCGAAGCCGATCCTCGACGGCTGGAAGCTCCTCGAGTCCACCGCGATCTACCGGGCCAACGGCAAGAACGCGCTCTACTCCTCCAGCGACGCCTTCTCGATCGGCCAGATCCTCCTGCTGCCGAAGCCGCTGCTCCAGAAGCGGGTGCTCTCCGACGAGCGCCTCGAGATCTACCCTGGCGGCCGCGCCGACATCCGCGCCGGGCAGATCGACCGCCGCGTGCTGGCCACGCTCGAGTTCCTGGCCGAGTCCGGCCTGCGGCCGACGGTCACCTCGCTCAAGACCGGGCACAGCAAGTTCACGAGCTCCGGCAACGTGTCGCACCACTGGCACGGCAGCGCGGTGGACATCGCCCAGATCAACGGCGTCTCGATCCTGGGCCACCAGGACAAGGGCGGAGTCACCGACCAGGCCGTCAAGCGGCTGATGCTGCTCCAGGGCACGATGCGCCCGGCCCAGATCATCTCGCTGCTCGACTTCGGCGCGAACACCGTGGCGATGGGCGACCACCACGACCACATCCACGTGGGCTTCCGGCCGCTCTACGGCGAGAACGCGAAGCTCGGCAAGCAGACGCTCGCCGTGCTCAAGCCGGGCCAGTGGAGCGACCTGATCAACCGCCTGCGCGAGCTGGAGAACCCGGTCGTGCGCACCACGCCTTCGAAGTACGCGCTGCCGGCCAAGAAGAACCGGCGCCACAGCGACGCCCACCGCGGCGAGTAGCCTCCCCGGCGTGCAAGCGCCGGCCCCGGGCGCCCGCTTCCGCTTCGTCCAGTTCGAGTTCGCCTTCCCGCTCGGCCCCCCGGACGGGCGCTACCTGACCCGCGCCGACCCCGACGCGGAGCCGGACCACATCCTCGTCCTGCACACGGCCGGCGCCACCCCGCGCCCGCTGCTGCGGCGCCGCCGGGCCAGGCC
>JALZEZ010000116.1 GCA_030861775.1 Actinomycetota bacterium | reverse complement strand
GCCGCGACGAGCCGCGCAAGCCGGCCGAGCCGCGCCGCGACGAGGAGCCGCGGCGGGAGGAGGAGCCGCGCCGCTCCGACCCGAAGCCCGACGGTGACGGGCGCAACAACTCCGACATCCCCTCCGAGTACATGCGCCTCTACCGCTCCGCGGGGGCGGCGGAGAGCGTGAGCTGGCGGATCGTCGCCGCGGTCGGGAAGCTCGAGTCAGACCACGGGCGCTCGACCCTCCCCGGCGTGCGCTCGGGCGTGAACGGCGCCGGCTGCTGCTCGGGCCCGATGCAGATGTGCACCGTGCGGAGCTGCGGCAACACCTGGCAGGCGTACGCGCGCGACGGCGACGGCGACGGACGCAGGTCCGTCTACGCCGCCGCCGACGCGATCAGCGCCGCCGCCGCGCTGCTGCGCGATCTGCACCGCATGTTCGGCGATCACCCCGCGCACATCCTGGCCGGCTACAACGCCGGCCCGGGCAACGTGCAGCGTCACCGGGGCGTGCCGCCGTTCGCCGAGACCCGGTCCTACGTGCGGCGCGGGCTCGACTACATGCGCGGCCTGCGCTAGCCGGCTACTCGACCGCCTCCTTCAGCGTCTCGATCGCCTGGTCCACCTCGGCGCCCTTCTGCTGGACGCCGAGCACGGCCTCCTGGACCGCCCTCTCGTCGTCGGCCTGCACGGCGGCGTTGATCTCGCCGACCGCGGTGGCGAACTCGTCGACGGCCTCGGTGACGGCCTCCTCCTCGTTCTCGGCGTCCGAGGGAGTCTCGAGCTCGTCGAGCTCCTTCTTGAACTCGTCGGTGGCCTTCTGGAGGGCCTCGGCGCCCTGGCCGTACTGCTCGCGCGACTTCGACTGCCCGGCGGCCCGCATGGTCGCGCCCGCCTGGGTGAGCTCCTGGTTGAAGGTCCTGGAGGCCTCGTTCAGGCCGTCGCTGTACTCCTTCTTCTTGTCCTCCTCGCTGTCGCCGCCGCAGCCGGCCGCGAGGACGGCGGCACCGAGGGCGGCTACGAGGACGAGACGGAAACGGCGGGCGTGTTCAAGCACTGAGTGGACCTCCTGATGCGGTTCGAAGGTGGTGAAGCATGCAGCAAGCGGGGGACGTGACGCCGGGCTAGGGTTCGGCCGCCAGTGCCTTCCGCTAAGGAACCCGTTACCCGTCCCGGCCTCCGCGAACGCCTCCGCTACGCGTTCGACAACACGATGGCCCGCGGGACCCCCGCGCTCATCGGGTGGCTGGTGGCGGCCACCGCCACGCTCGTGGCGCTCTTCTCGATCGTCGTCCTGCTCGGCGACTTCGCGCCCGAGAGCGAGGACGGCGACCGGCCGGGGGTGGTCCGGCAGTTCTTCAACTCGCTGCTGCACGCCATGGACCCCGGGACGGTGGCCGGCGACGAGGGCAAGTGGCCCTTCCTGGCGCTGATGCTGCTCCTGACCATCGGCGGCCTGCTGATCGTGAGCGCGCTGATCGGCGTGCTCGCCACCGGGCTCGACCGCAAGATCAACGAGCTCCGCAAGGGCCGCTCGGTGGTGCTCGAGCGCGACCACACGCTGGTGCTCGGCTGGTCCGAGACGGTGTTCACCGTGCTCGGCGAGCTGGCCATCGCGAACGAGAACGAGCACGATCCGTCGGTCGTGATCCTGTCCGAGCGCGACCGGGTGGAGATGGAGGACCTGATCCGGGTGAAGGTCCCCGACCTGCGCAACACGCGGGTGATCTGCCGCACCGGGAGCCCGGTCGACCTCACCGATCTGCAGGTCGCGAGCCCGGGCACGGCGCGTGCGGTGATCATCCTGTCGCCCGAGGGCGACGACGATCCCGATGCTCAGGTGATCAAGACGATCCTCGCGCTGACCCGGTCGCCGCAGCGTCGCGAGGAGCCTTATCGCATAGTCGCCGAGATCCACGATCCCTCGAACATGGAGGCGGCGCGGCTGGTGGGCGGCGACGAGGCCGTGCTGGTGGACAAGCGGGAGACGATCTCCCGGCTGCTGGTGCAGTCGTCGCGCCAGAAGGGGGCGTCGCTGGTCTACAACGACCTGCTCGACTTCGAGGGCGACGAGGTGTACATGCACCGCGACCCGGGGCTCGAGGGACGGACGTTCGGGGACGCGCTGCTGGCCTACGAGGACTGCTGCGTGATCGGGCTGCGCACGTTCGGCCGGGTGGCGCTGAACCCGCCGGCCGACACGGAGATCCTGCCGGGGTCGGAGATCGTGGCCATTGCGGAGGACGACTCGCGGCTGGCCGCGGCCGCGCCCTGCGTGGCCGAGGTGGACGAGGACGCGATCGTGTCCGTGCCGCGGGCGCCGGACGAGCCCGCTCGCGTGCTGGTGCTGGGCTTCAACGGGCGGACGCCGACGGTCATCAACGAGTTCGCGCGCTACCTGGCGCCGGGGTCGTCGGTGCGGGTGGTGGCGAGCGTGCCGGTGGCGGCCGACGTGGTGGAGCGCGAGTGCTCGGAGTACGGGGACTTGGAGGTCAGCGTGTCGGTCGGCAGCACGACGGACCGCCGCACTCTCGAGGGGCTCGGAGTCGAGGGGTTCGACCACGTGATCGTGATGCCGTACGCGGACCAGCTCGACCACCAGCGGGCCGACGCGCGCACGCTGGTCACGCTGCTGCACCTGCGCGACATCATCGGGAGTGGGGACCGGAACGGCTCCGGGCCGACGCTGACGAGCGAGATGCTGGACGACCGGAATCGCGAGCTGGCGCAGGTCACGCGGGTGGACGACGTGATCGTGAGCGACCGGATCCTGAGCCTGATGCTGACCCAGCTGTCGGAGAACGAGCGCCTGGCGGCTGTGTTCGGGGAGCTGTTCGCGGCGGAGGGGTCGGAGGTCTATCTGAGGCCGGCGGGGGAGTACGTGGTTTTGGGGCGGGAGGTCTCCTTTGCCACGGTGGTCGAGGCGGCGCGGCGCCGCGGCGAGGTGGCTTTGGGCTTCCGCGACCCCGGGGAGTCGGACGAGCCGCTGGGGTTCCAGCTCAACCCGACGAAGTCCACGCGGGTCGCGTTCAGCGCGGACGATCGGGTGATCGTGCTGGCGGAGGAGTAGGGGCTCCGCCCCGGCCCGCGCCCGCCGCTAAGGCCGCACGGCCACGCCGCCGATCAGGGGCTAAGCTCAAGCGCTCCCCGCCCAGTTAGCTCAGTTGGTAGAGCACTTCCATGGTAAGGAAGGGGTCGCCGGTTCGAGTCCGGCACTGGGCTCTAGGTGCGGCGGGTCAGCGTCCGCTCCTCACCGGCATGAACCGCACCGCGCGACTCGTTCAGTCGAACACTGCGCCGAACAGATCGTCGAGCAGCGGGTTGCTGAACATGCGCAGGGCGCTTGCCTCGTAGCGGCCCTGCTCGGCGATCGTGTGCAGAGCGGCGCGGAACTCGGGGATGCGGTCGGCGTACGCGCGGTCGCGCAGGTAGGTGTTCGCGGGGTCGCCGCCGAACCTGACCTCCCGCCATTGCTTGCCCCAGTGCGGGCGGACGTTGACCGGCTGGCCGAGGTGGTCCGTGTAGGAGGTCCACAGGTCGGCGACGTCCTGGATGAAGGCCACCCACTCATGGGTGGGCGTCGCCTGGGTCGTCAGGACCTCGATCGAGCACGTGCCAAGGCTGTTGCCATGCTGCGGCGCCATCGTGATGTCCGAGCCGCCCATGATCCGCATCTCGAGCGCCACCCGCATCGGCGCGTCGGGCCGCTCGTAGACGTTGCGGATGACGTCCCACCACGCACGCTGGCAGATCGACCAGTCCGGCCGGGAGGGATCGTCGGCGCGCGGCGGCACGGGGATCTCGAGCTCCATGTCGAGCACGCGGAAGTTGTGGATGCCGCGCCGGAAGTGCAACGCCTCGATGATCGGAGTGACGATGGTGACGTCGCTCGGGAGGCTGGCCATCGCGGCCGCGCCGAACAGCTCGGCCTGCGTGCGGCCGGGCAGCAGCCCGAACCCGGTGTTCTGGCCCATCTCGACCATGAACGACTCCATCTCCTGGCGGCGCGTCTCCAACTCGTCGGGATAGCGCCTTGCGTCCTCGCGCGTGCCGTCGTTGTGCCAGCAGTTGACCCACGCGTCCTGCTGGTAGGGGAACCAGAACCACTCGGCGTAGTAGGACTCCTCGCACTGCGCGACGAAGCGGCGCTCGGCCTCCTCGAGGTCGGCCTGCGAGATGCCGCTCATGTCGACGGCGGACGGAACCGAGAACCCGGCCGGCGGCGGGATCGCGAGCGGCAGCCGCGGGCTCTCGGGGCGCAGCGTCGCGTATGACATCGGGTCGAGCTTGAGCGTCAGCGACGTGACGATGCCGAGGAGCCCGAAGCAGCCCGCGGCCGCCTTGAGGAGGGCGGGATCGGACACCCTCTGAAGCTTGCCGCGGGCGTTGACGAACTCCACCTCTGCGACCAGATCGCTGAGCGTCTTGTGCCGCAGGCCGGCGCCGTGACAGATCGGGGCGTTGCTCCCGCCCCACGTGATCTCGACCATGATCACGTTCAGCGGGACCGTCCACTCCCACCCGCCGCGGCGCTCGTCCAGGCACCACTCGCGGAACTGCTCGTTCGAGGTCGCCGCGCCGATCCGGCACAGCGCCTTCGTCACGCCGTCCTCCTCCACCGTCCCGACCACCTCGATCCCCTGAAGGTCGCTGCTTGGGTCGATCGGCGGATGCGAGGCCGGAAGGTCCTCGACGACGTGGGGCGGCAGCATCGAGACGAACACCTGGCCGTCTGTGGAGAAGACGTCCGACCAGCTGTGCCGATAGCCCCCCGCGCGCACAGTCCTGCCGTTCGCGGACGCCCATCTCACGATCTCGCGGACGCCGTGCTTCGTGCGCGGCACGAACGTCACCGCCGGCCTGTTGCGAACGGTCCGACCCCAGTTGCGGAACTCCAACGACTCGAAGTACTGCACCGGGCTGCCGTCGGCCTCGCGCACCGTCGGGTGGTCCTTGCCGTGCTCCCGCAGGAGGTCGGGCACGGACGCTGCGTGCGAGCTGCCGATCTGGGTCTCGAGCAGCCCGGCTGCGCTGAGCGCGACGAACGCGCGTCGCGTGAGTCCGGCCATGCCGGGCTTCCGCCGCGCCCGAGCGTTCACGGAGGACCGAAGCTCCGGGTCTGCGCGGATGAGCTCGAGCAGGTTCTCGCCGGCGATCAGGCGCCGGCCGTCCGGGGAGCCGACGAGCTCCCGTCCCCGCTCGGCGAAGACGCGCGCCAGGCCACGCGCACGGACATCCTTCGCGAGCTCCTCGAGATCAGCCATAACGAATCCAGGCCCCCCCTTTCGCACTACCCCCACCGCTGACGTCCCGCGGACCGATGATGATGCCCGTTTCCTCAGTGAGTTTCAAGCGCCAGATCGCGCCTGGCCGGCGCATCCCGGGATCGCTTACCGGGCTGAGAGCAGCAGCCGCGCCGATCCGTCCCCGCGTCGATCCAGCTCGGGGGTGTCGGCGCGAGCTGTCACAGGAGGAGCTGAGCCCGCGGAGCGGGGTCCGCCGCAACTACATCGGCGGGGTGGAGTGGGCCGAGCGTCAGCCGAGTGCCCTGACCGTGGTAAGACTCGCCGACGCGCTCGGCGTCAAGCCGTCCGAGGTCTTCAAGCGGGCGGAGCGGCGACGGGAATAGCTCGGCGCGAGGTACGAAACGGGTACATCAGGTCATGACCCCGGCGGCTCGTCGCTCCACAACGAGAGCTGGCGCTGGCCGGCATCTGCGGGTCTTTCGTGTGCTTGCGTGACTTCGCTTGCACGCCCGTCCGGACCCCCGCGATCCATGGAAGGAAGGGGTCGCCGGTTCGAGTCCGGCACTGGGCTTCGACTCGCAGCCCTACTTCCTCTTCAGCCGTCCGTTGTGACAGTGGAAGCCGTACTTGTGGTAGCGGCTGTCCCAGGCCTTCTTGCAGAACTGGCCGGCGCGAAGGCACTTGTGGCCGTTCGGTAGCACGGCGTGCCTCCAGCCGCTGCTGCAGCTCTTGGCGGCGGTGATCGACGGCGACTGCTCGGCCGCGCCGACGGACGTCGGCGTTGCGGCGATCAGCGCGAGCGTGGCCAACAGGCCGAGCGCCCGCGAACGGGTGCGAGTCATGCGAATCCCCCTGCTTGCGACGGAAAGTTCCACTCACGACCCTGTGGGTGAAAGCACCATTTGTCAATGCTCCGAATCGGGGATGCGAGCAGCGGCGGCGCGCGTCCTATCGTGCGGCCGGTGCTCGCAGTTCCCTCTGACGGCCCGGCGCTCACGCGCCCGCGCCGTACGCACATGCTCGCCCTGCTCCAGGTCCGCGACGAGGCCGGACGGCTGCCGGGCTGGCTCGCGAACGTGGTCCCGCACGTCGACGGCGTCATCGCACTCGACGACGGCTCGGCGGACGGGTCAGCGGACGTGCTCGCCGCACGGCCCGAGGTGCTCGAGGTCATTCGCGTCCCAGCGGAGCGGCCGGAATGGGACGAGGTGGGCAACCACCGGCGCCTGGTGGAGGCCGGCGTCCGCCACGGCGCCGACTGGCTCCTGTCGCTCGACGCCGACGAGCGGCTCGAGCGTGACTTCCGCGCCCGCGCCGAGCGCGTGATTCGGAGGGGGCGGCTCCTCGGGCTGCCCGCCTACGCGCTCCGCCTGCACGACCTCTGGGGCTCGGCCGACCGCTACCGCGCCGATGGCGTCTGGGGCAACCGGTGGGTCGCGCGCCTGTTCCGGGCGCGGCCCGGGCAGGAGCTCGACCGGCGCGCGCTCCACGCGCGCAAGGTGCCCGCGTCCCCGCGCTGGATGCGCGGGCGCGTCCCTCACGCGGATCTCCGCATCTACCACCTCCGCATGATCCGCCCCGAGGACCGCCAGGCCCGGCGTGAGCGCTACGAGCGGCTCGATCCGAACTGCCGGTGGCAGCCCGAGGGCTACTCGTACCTGACCGACGAGACCGGGCTCCGGCTCGAGCCGGTCCCGCCAGATCGGGGGTTCGTCGAGTGAGGCGGCGTGTCGAGCGGGTGGTGCGGGCGCGGATCCCGCCGCGTATCTACCTGACCTTCGACGACGGGCCCGACCCCACATGGACTCCGCGCGTCGCGCAGGAGCTGCGCACGGCTGGCGCCCGCGCGACGTTCTTCGTCATCGGCGAGCGCGTCGCCGAGCACGCGGAGGTCGTCCAAGCGCTCGTCGCCGACGGCCATGAGGTCGGCCTCCATTGCATGCGGCACGTCCGCCATCCGGATTCCACGCGCGAAACCATCGAGGAGGACACGCGGGAGGGGTTGGCGGTGCTCCGCCGCCTCGGTATCCACCCCCGCCGCTGGCGCCCGCCCGGCGGCGCCACAGCCCCCTGGACCAAGACCCTCGCGAAGCGGCACCGCCTCAAGCTGGCCGACTGGTCCATCGACCCGCGCGACTGGGAGGGCGCTCTCGCCGGCGAGCTGCTCGCCCGCATCGGCCGCGAGGCCCGCCCCGGCGGCACGCTCCTCCTCCACGACGGCCTCGGCCCGGGGGCAGCCCGCGCGGACGCCTCCCAGACCGCCGAGCTGATCGAGCCCCTGATCGACCAGATCCGCCTCCGCGGCTGGGAGCCCGCGCCCCTGAGCGAGCGGCGTCCGCACCGGCGCTTGATCGAGCGGGCCTTCCGGGGCCCCGAGCTGCCGCCCGCCCCCGCGGGCTTCGCGACCGAGGTCGTGGCCGAGGACGACCTCACCGACGACGACCTCGGCGCCCTGAGCGTCCTCCTCGCCGAGTCGATGACCCGCTTCGGACACGAATACGCGGGAAAGGCCTGGCGGCGGATCCGGCCGGTCGCGAGAGCGATCGCCCGCATGGACGGCGAGCTCGCCGGTCAGGTCTCGATCTTCCGGCTCGCGTCGAAGCCGGAACGCGCGATCTACGGCCTCGGCGACAACGCCGTCCACCCCAGCCACCGCGGCCAGGGCATCGCGCTGCGCCTCATCGCCGTCGCCGCCGAGGAGTGCTGGCGTCGCGGCGCCGAGGCGATTCTCGGCGACACCGTCGCCCAACGCCGCATGGGCGCGACCCTCGGCTTCGCGCCCGTCCCGCGCTTCCGCTTCTGGTACGAGCGCGACGGGGCCTGCCACTGGCACCCGAACTGGATCGCCACCATCCGCCACCCCGAGCCGCGCACGAGGCTCCAGCTCGAGGAGGGGGACTTCTGATGCCCGACCTGGCCTGCGTCGTCATCTCCCTGCGCGCCCAGCCCGGCCTCGTCCCCGCCGTCCGGTCCCTCCTCGCCCAAGGGGAGCCGATCGAGTTGGTGGTCGTCAACTCCGGCGGCGGCGACCCCGCGAGCGCCCTGCGCGACGCGAACCTCGACGTATCGCTCGTCGAGCTCGGCGAGCCCAAGTACGCGGGCGCCGCCCGCAACGCCGGCATCGCCGCCACCACCGCGCCCTACGTCGCCTTCCTGGCCGCCGACTGCATCGCCGAGCCCGGCTGGGCAGCCGCGCGCCTAACCGCGCACAGAAACGGAGCCGACGCCGTTGCCACCACGATGACCTGCGCCGCCCCCGCGACCCGAGCGGCCCGCGCCTCGCACCTCCTGCTGCACCACCGCCGCCGCCCCGAGACACCCCCGCAAGAACGCCTCCTCTACGGCCTCTCCTACACGCGCGAGCTCCTGAACGAGCACGGCCCGTTCCGCGAGGACCTCCGGATCGGCGAGGACACCGAGCTCAACCGGCGGATCGCGCCGCTCGCGCGCATCGAGACGCCGGACGGCGTCCGCACGGCCCACCGCTACCCCGCGACCGCAATGGCCCTGCTCAGCGATCAGTTCCAGCGCGGCCGCCGCCGCGGCCGCTACCCCGGCCGCG
>JALZEZ010000374.1 GCA_030861775.1 Actinomycetota bacterium | reverse complement strand
CGCCTGAGCGCTCAGGTGAGCGGGCGGTCGCCGATCCAGTAGCGCGGCCCCGGGCCGCGCGCGGCGGCGCGGTCCTGCGGATTCGCCAGCTTGCAGCGCTCGAGCGAGAGGCAGCCACACCCGATGCACTCGGTCAGCCCGGCCTTCAGCCGCTCGAGCTCGGCGATCCGCGCGTCGATGCGCTCGCTCCAGCCCCGCGAGAGCCGTGACCAGTCGCGGCGCGTCGGGGCCCGGTCCGGCGGCAGCTTGGCGAGCTCCGCGGCGATCTCGTCGAGCGTGAGCCCCACGCGCTGGGCGAAGACGACGAACGCGATCCGGCGCAGGACCGGCCGCGGGTAGCGGCGGTGCCCGGAGCCGGCCCGCTCGGAGGCGATCAGCCCGCGCTCCTCGTAGAAGCGCAGCGCGGAGGCCGCCACGCCGCTGCGCCGAGCCACCTCGCCGATGGTCATCAGGTCGGCCACTTGACTTCAAGCTTACTTGAACTTGTAGTCTGATGTCCATGACCACCACGACAACCCCCACGGCCAGCCAGCGGATCACCGCGGAGGTCACGGCATGGCCCGGCGTCGAGGCCGGCCCCGGCAGCCGCGGCGAGTTCGCGTTCACCGTCGGCCGCCGGCAGATCGGCCACCTTCACGGCGACCGGACGGCGCACTTCTCGTTTCCGAAGCGGGTCTGGGCCGAGCTGTTCGAGCAGGGCCGGATCGACTACCACCCGGTGTTCCCCGGCAAGCCGGGCCACGCCGCCCGCGCGATCGCGACCGACGAGGACGTGCGCGACGTGATCGCGCTCATGCGGCTGAACTACGAGCGGGTCGTGGCGCGGAACGCCCCGTCCGGCGACGGCGCCGCGCCCATCCCCGGTCTGCACGCCCTGGCGCCGGAGCCGCTGCCGTTCGCGCCCTCGCTCCACATCCGGGCCTTCCTGCTCCAGCGCGAGGCGGGCAACCTGCTCGTCTACACCACCAGCGGCCTGGCGGCGGAGGCCGGCCGGATCGCCGCCGCCGGCGGCATCGCGCGCCACTACCTGAACCACGGGCACGAGGCGATGTTCGCGTCGGACGCGGTCGCGGCGCCGCTGTTCGTCCACGAGGACGAGCGCGCGGCGGTCGAGGGCGCGCTCCACGTGCGCGGGACGTTCTCTAGGCGCCACCGGCTCGACGACGACTTCGAGGTGATCCCCACGCCGGGTCACACCAGCGGGGCAACCGCCTACCTGTGGGACACGGGCCAGCACCGCCTCCTGTTCACGGGCGACACGATCTACCTCGACGACGGGGAGTGGGTCGCGGCGATGCTCGCGTCGAGCGACCGCGACGCCTACCTCGGGAGCCTCCGGCTCATCCGCGAGCTCGACTTCGACGTGCTGGTCCCGTGGGCGGCCACCGCCGGCCAGGACCACTACGCGCTCACCGATCCGGCCGACACCCGCCGCCGCATCGACACGCTGATCGATCGTCACTCGTAGGCCGCGGCGCCACGGCTCAGGGCTCGAGACGGGCGATCGTCGCGACCCTGTCGAGCGAGCGGTCGAACGAGAGGATCCGGCCGACGCCGCTCGCCTCGGCCTGCGCGCGAGGTACGCGTCGGGGAAGT
Organism: Actinomycetota bacterium; assembly: GCA_030861775.1. GTDB lineage: Bacteria > Actinomycetota > Thermoleophilia > Solirubrobacterales > Thermoleophilaceae > AC-37. Next base: position 2,277 of record JALZEZ010000374.1, on the reverse strand, counting down.
CGAGCCGCTCGAGCTCGTACACCTGGAGCGCACGCAGCAGGGTGGCCGGATCGACGGTCGCGATGCTTGGGAACGCGATCAACCTGCGCATCGCGTCCGCGATCTGCGTCCTCGCTGCCTTGTAGACGGACTGCAGGACGTAGACACACTCCGCCAGCACGACATCGGTGAGGATCAGACGCTCGCCCGCGCCGAGCGCCCGGGTCGCCCGCGCTGCCAGGTCGGGCGGGTCGCCGGTGAGATGGCGAATCAGGACGTTCGTGTCGAGGAACGCGGTCACCGCCAGCGCTTGGCGCGCTCGGCGTATAGGCCAGCCGGTCACCCCAGCCGCCACCGGGAGCGTCTCCTACTCAGGTAGGACGCGGGGACGGCGGGCCTGGAGTACGTTCGCCCCGTGGACCGGACCTGGCGATTCCTGCGCGCGTACGGGCTTGACCTGCTGATCGCGCTCGCGGCGCTCGGGGGTGCGGTCGAGGTCGCCCTCGCCGAGGACCCGCCGGAATTCGAACGGTGGCTCGCCGCGCCGGCGATCGCCGTCATGGTCGTGGCGCTGCTCCTCCGCCGCCGCCTGCCGTTCGCCGCGCCCGCGCTCGTCTGGCTGATCGCCGCGTCGCTCTCGTTCGCCGACGGGGGGCTGGTCCCACTCACGGCGAGCGCGACGATCGCCGGGCTCGCCGCCGCGTTCCTGCTGGGCCGCCTGCCCGACACGACCCAGGGCCGGCTCGGCCTGGCCATCGTGGTCGGCGGCGCGGCGATCATCTCCTACAACGACCCGGGGCCAGCGGGCGGCGAGCTGATCTTCACCCCCGTCCTGTTCGCCATCGGGTGGATCGCCGGCTACGCCCTGCGCGAGCGCGGCGAGCAGGCCGAGGCGGCCGAGGCCCGCGCGAGGGAGGCCGAGCGCGACCGGGAGGCGGCGGCGCGCGTGGCGGTCGCCGAGGAGCGCGCCCGCATAGCGCGCGAGCTGCACGACATCGTCGCCCACTCCGTGAGCGTGATGGTCCTCCAGGTCGGCAGCGTCCGCCACCAGCTCCCGGACGAGCGCGCCGACCACCGGGAGGCGCTGGAGGGGGTCGAGCGCACCGGCCGCACCGCGCTCGCGGAGATGCGCCGCTTGCTCGGGGCGATGCGCACCGAGGGCGAGGAGGCGGACCTGGCGCCCCAGCCCGGGCTGGACGGCCTCGACGCCCTCCTCGAGCAGGTCGGCCGTGCCGGTCTCGAGGTGCGGCTGGAGGTGGAGGGCGAGCGCCGGCCGCTCCCGCGCGGCCTCGACCTGTCCGCCTACCGCATCGTCCAGGAGGGCCTGACCAACGCGCTCAAGCACGCGCGCGCCAAGCGCGCGGACGTGCTCCTCCGCTACGGCCCGGGCGAGCTCGAGATCGAGGTCCGCAACGACGGCGACGGCCGGCCGGCGGGCGACGGGGGCCGCCCCGGCTACGGGCTCGTCGGGGTGGGCGAGCGGGTCAAGGTCTACGGTGGCGAGATGAGCGCCCAGCGGCTGAGCGACGGCGGCTTCCTGCTGAGCACCCGGCTCCCGCTCCGGGGCGAGGAGCCATGAGGACGCTTCGGGGCGAGGAGCCATTGAGGATGCGGGGCGAGGGGCCATGAGCATCCGCGTCCTCGTGGTCGACGACCAGGCCATGGTCCGGGCCGGCTTCCGGCGCCTCCTCGCCGGCGAGGAGGGCATCGAGGTGGTGGCCGAGGCCGGCAACGGGCTGGAGGCCGTGGACCAGGCGGCTCGCTTCCAACCGACCGTCGTCCTGATGGACATCCGCATGCCCGAGCTCGACGGGCTCGAGGCCACCCGCCGCATCCTCGCCACCGACGGCGACGCGCGCGTCCTGATCCTCACCACCTTCGACCTCGACGAGTACGTCTACGAGGCGCTCAGGGTCGGCGCCAGCGGGTTCGTGCTGAAGGACGACCCGCCCGAGCAGCTCATCGCCGCCGTCCGCACGGTCGCCGCCGGCGACGCGCTCCTCTCCCCCGCCGTCACCAGGCGGGTGATCAAGCACTTCGTGCGCACCCCCCGGCCGGAGCCCCCGCGCGCGCTCGACGAGCTGACGGCGCGCGAGCGGGAGATCCTGCGGCTGATCGCCCAGGGCCTCTCGAACGCGGAGATCGGCGAGCAGCTCTTCATCGGCGAGACCACCGTGAAGACGCACGTGGGCCACATCTTCCAGAAGCTCGGCCTGCGCGACCGGGTGCAGGCGGTCGTGCTCGCCTACCAGACCGGGCTGTTCGAGTCCGGATAGGCGGCGGGCCGCCCGTGAAGGC
>JALZEZ010000115.1 GCA_030861775.1 Actinomycetota bacterium | reverse complement strand
CAGCAGCCCTGCGATCGTGATTGCGACGGCTCCCCTGCGCACTTCCCCCGCGGCGCATCGTACGCGGCGCGAGCCGGGCGCGCGCCGCGGTTACGCTGCTCGTGTGAGTCCCGTCCGGCCGATGGTCCAGCTGGTCGGGGTCCTGCTCGACCCCGGCCACCACCGCATGCGCGACCTGCTCACTCGCGCGGCCCAGCCGCACCGGTGGATCGAGGCCGGCTCGCCCGAGGCCGAGGCGCTGTTCGCCGAGCGCGGCCTGACCGACCCCGCCCTGCCCGTCCTGATCGACGGCGACGAGGTCCACGAGGCGATCAGCCCCACCCGGCTGGCCGAGGTCTGGCGGCTCTCCCCGCCGCCCGCACGCGAGCACTACGACATGGCGATCGTCGGCGCCGGCCCCGCCGGGCTGGCCGCGGCGGTGTACGCCGCCTCGGACGGGCTCTCGACCCTGCTGGTCGAGAGCGACGTGCCGGGCGGGCAGGCCTCGCACACCTCGCTGATCGAGAACTTCTTCGGCTTCCCCCAGGGGATCGGCGGGGCCGAGCTGGCCCGGCTCGCGGGCCGGCAGGCCGAGGGCTTCGGCGCCGAGCTGGTCATGCTGCGGCCGGTCGTGCGGGGCGAGCACGACCCGAACCACGTGACGCGGCTGTACCTGGAGGGCGGGGTCGAGGTCACGGCCGACGTCCTGCTCGCCGCGCCCGGCATGGAGTGGCGGCGGCTCGAGGTGGACGGCGTCGAGGAGCTGGTGGGGCGCGGCGTCTACTACGGCGTCGGCCGCAGCGAGGCCGCCCAGTGCGCCCAGCGCGACGTGGTGGTGGTCGGCGCCGGCAACTCCGCGGGCCAGGCCGTCCTCAACTTCGCGGAGGCGGACGCGCGCGTGACGATGCTCGTGCGCGGCGACCGGCTGGCGCGGACGATGTCGGCCTACCTGGTCGAGCGGATCGAGGCGGACCCGCGGATCGAGGTGCGGCTCGGCACGCAGGTGGCCGAGCTGCACGCCGACAGCCATCTCGAGGCCGTCACCGTCGACGGCCCCGGCGGCCGCGAGCGGCTGCCCGCCTCCGGGCTGTTCCTGTGCATCGGCGGCCAGCCCCGGACCGGCTGGGCGGAGGCGGTGGGAGTGCGCACCGACCGCAACGGCTACGTCCTCACCGGCCCCGACCTCCTGGAGGGGGGCCGCCGCCCCGCGGGCTGGCCGCTCGACCGCGACCCGCTCGCGCTCGAGACGAGCGTGCCCGGCCTGTTCGCCGCCGGCGACGTGCGCTCGGGATCGACGAAGCGGGTGGCGGGCGCGGTCGGCGAGGGGGCGATGGCCGTCGCGCTCGCGCACCGGCGCCTCGAGGAGATGCGGGCGGGCGGCTGAACGGGCGTTTCGGGCGCCGAAGGCGGAGGTGTTTGACTTTGGTCTCGCTATGCGAGACCAAGTGCAAGCACCTCGGAGAAAGCGCGGGTTTCGCAGGGCGAACCGTGGGGGACACCCGCAACGCATGAGCCTCCGCAAGCGCCTGCCCTACGTGCTCGCCGTAAGCGCGTTGCTCGCCACAGCGACCGGCGCGGGCGAGGCCGCCGCCTGCAGCAAGTCGAGCTGGACCGGGGGCGAGACCGAGGTCTGCCGGGGCACCTGGGTCTACCGCGACTACGTGTACGACGACTACGGCGCGAGCCGGCCCACCGGCGCGCAGAAGGCCTGGCCGTCGCTGAGCGCCCAGACCGGCGACGACCGCTACCCGGACGAGCTCGAGAACTCGGCCGACCTGCTCGGCGTGGAGATGCGCATCCGCCGCGGGCGGCTCTGGCTGCGCTTCCCGCTGAGCGCGCTCTACCGCGGCGACGAGACGATCGCGGCGCTCGCCGTCGACCACACGCCGGGCAGGGGCGGCGGCCAGTGGCCCGGCCTGAAGGTGGCGAGCGACGGCTGGGACGACGTGCACCTCTTCAGGAAGGGCGACCCGAAGCGCAACGAGATCCGCGGCTCGATCCCGCTGCCGCCCGGCAAGCAGTGGCGCGTGCAGGCGGTCGCGGCTCAGGCCGACGGCACGGTCATGAACGTGGCCTTCCGCGGCACGAGCGAGGGCGGCACCTGGTGGGAGGACAAGCAGGCCGCGGCGCTGGCCGCGGGCGACATCTCGGAGTTCGGCGCGACGGTCAGGGCCTCCGACATGACCAAGAAGCGGACCCGGCCGGCCGCGCTGAAGCCCGGCTTCTACGAGCGTGTCTACCGCTCGGACTTCACGATCGGCGAGCGGGGCGAGGGCTACACCTACGCCGGCGTCCCCGGCCGCGCCGGCGAGGCCCCCGCCTTCGGCCAGGAGTACAACTTCCTCGGCCGCCACCAGCCGTACGGGATCTACGTGCCGAAGGGCGGCGCTCCGCACGGCCTCCAGCTCGTGATGCACGGCTACAGCGCGGCGCATGCCTCGCTGGTCGAGGCGCAGGGCATGAGCAGAACGTCGGCGAGGCCCGCAACCGGATCGTCGTGGTGCCGCTCGGCCGCGGCCAGGCCGGCTTCTACTCCGACTACAGCGAGCGCGACGTGCTCGACGTGATGGACGACGTACAGCGCACCTACAGGGTCGATCCCGACCGGATCTTCGCCGGGGGCTACTCGATGGGCGGCTACGGCACGCTCCGGCTCGGCGCGCTCTACCCGGACCGCTTCGCCGGCTACATGAACTGGGTCGTTTCACGGGCGACGACGCCAACGGCTCGCCGTCGCCGGTCCACTACACGGGCGGGGCGATCGGCAACGCGATCGACTTCGTCGGCAACCTCCGCCACGTCCCCGGGGCGAACCTGTACGGCACCTTCGACGAGCTGGTCCACGTCTGGACCGCCGAGGAGCTGAACCGCCGCTTCGCCGCCGCGCAGGTGCCCTACGTCTACTACTTCCACCACGCGGGCGAGCACTTCACCTACGGGATCTTCGACGACTGGCGCAAGGAGTCCGAGTACACGAAGAACCTGACGCGCGTGAAGCGCCCGGCGCGGGTGACGTACCGGACGCAGAAGGTGCTCTGGAACGAGGCGCTCGGGCTGCGCCACGACCGCGCCTACTGGGTCCGCGACATCCGGCCCGCCGGCGACGGCTACGCGGACGTGGACCTGACCACCCACGGCTGCGGCGGCGCCCTCGACGAGACCGCCCGCCGCCAGTCGGCCGGGACGGACCCGGTGAGCTGGCACTCCGACGAGACCTACGTGCGGGGCCGGACGGCCCTGGCGCGCGCGCCGAAGCTGACCGGCGAGCTGCGCGACGTGAGCAGCCTGACCGTCGACGCGAAGCAGACCTGCCTGCGCAAGCAGCCGGTGCGGATCGACGTGAAGACCAACGTGCCGGTCACGCTGCGGCTGTCGGACGGCCGCGCCTTCGAGCTGAAGCCCTAACGGCTTCTGCGCACGCGGCCGATCCGCCGCACGGGCGAGGAGACGTTGCCCGCGTCGTCGGTGGCCGTGACCGTCACCCGGTAGAGCGCCGGGCGCAGGCGGGTCTTGCGCGCCAGCCGCACGAGCGCCAGCACGTGATGCCCGGCCTCGAGCGAGTGGAAGGTGCGCCTGATCTCCTTCCAGGCCCGGCCGTCGCGGCGCTCGACCACGAAGTCGACCTCGGCGTTCTCGCTCAGCGTGAGCGCGACCCGGCGGCCGCTGACCGTGACGGGCTTCACCCGCGGCGGGTCGGCGTCGGAGAGGCCGGCGTTGCGCGGGATCAGCTCCGGCAGGCCCTCCTCCCCGGTCTCGACGTCGAGGATCGCCTGGCGGGCCGGGTCGCCGGCGAAGAACGACTGCTGGGCCACGATCGCCCGGGTGCCGAGGAAGCTCACGTTCGAGGGCGAGTCGAACGGGACCGACGAGCCGTTGTTACCGCCGCCCGGCGCGCTCGGGAAGCGCTCGCGCTCCTGACCGTCGGGGCCGACCACGACGATCTGGTTCGAGGCCAGGTTCGCGATGTAGAAGTTGCCGGAGCGGGCGATGCCGAAGCCGTCGGGCCCGTCCACCGGGTCGCTCTCCCAGAGCTGGGTCATCTGGCCCGGCCTGCCGTCGCCGCCGATCGGCACCTTGAAGAGGCGGCCGGTGGTGGGGTTGCCGGCGGAGCCGCCGGCCTCGCTCTGCTGGGTCACGTACAGGGTGGCCTGGTCGGCGCCCAGCTCGATGCCGGTCGTGCCGAACTCGCCGCCGCCGTCGAGCCGGGCGTCCTCGAGCCAGCGCTGGGGCGTGCCGCCGCCGGGCGGGATCCTCCACAGCACCGGCAGCTCGTAGTCGGTCACGTACAGGCTCCCGTCCGGTCCCCAGGCCGCGTAGTTGGGGATCGAGGGCGGGGCGAACGAGGCGTACGGGATCTGGAGCCCGGTGGTGCGGTCGAGCAGCACGGCCCGGGGCGGGCTCTTGTCGAGCAGCACCAGCCGGCCGCGCACGTCGCTGGTGGCGGCCTGCACGCCGTGCGGCTGCGAGAGGTCCTGCCCGCTCATCGTCCACGAGCGCAGCAGCGTGCCGTCGCCGTCGTACTCGAACACGCGCGAGGGGAGCTGGTCGCCGTTCGGGTTCGTGTACGTGCCGGCGTAGATGCGGCCGTTCGGGTGCACGTAGGCGTGCGCGGGGAAGCCTGGCTTCGGCACGAGCGCGAGCACGCGCGTGTCCCAGCGCGGCCGCGGCTGGGCGGTCGCGAGCGCGGCGGGCAGCAGCAGCAGCAGCGCGAGCAGGGCGGCGACAGCAGCCCTCACAGCCGGTCGAGGACCTCCTTCGCCGCCCGCTCGCCGGAGCGCACGGCGCCGTCCATGTAGCCGTTCCAGTAGGTCGAGGTCTCGGTGCCGGCCCAGTGGATCTTGCCCTGCGGGCGCCGCAGCGCGGCGCCGTAGGCCACCAGCGTGCCCGGCGGGTGGATGCCGACCGGGCCGCCGCGGATCCAGCGCTCCTCCTGCCAGCGGGTGTCGAAGAAGTCCTTCGCGTTGCGGGCCTCGTCGCCGAAGTAGAGGGCGAGCTCGTCGAGCACCTTGGAGCGGCGGTCGGCCGGGGACATGGCCCCGTAGCGGCGCGCCTGGTCGCCGCCGACGAAGCCGATGATCACGCCGGGCGCACCGTCCTCGGGCGAGTCGTCGACGGTGATGTTCGCCATGAAGTCGGGGTGCGCGGCGATCGCGAAGCCGTTCAGCCCCTTGTCGCGCCAGAACGGCCGCTCGTACTCGGCCGCGACCTTGGTCAGCGTCCCCTGTCCCACGCGCTGGGTGAGCTGGTCGCGGTCGTACGGCATGGCCGGCTCGTACTCGATCCGGCCGGCCAGCGCGGGCGGGATCGCCACGATCACGCGCTTCCCGCGGGCGATCACCGAGCGCGACTCCACCCGCACGATGCTGCGCCCCTGCACGATGCGGATCACCGGCGACTTGAACAGCACGTTCTTGCCGCCGACCGCGCTCGCCATCGCCTGGCACAGGCCCTGCGCGGCGGGCGGCTTGAACCGCCGCTCCTGGGCGCCGTCGCGGGTGTTGAAGTTGCGCTCGAACGTTCCGGGGTGGGTCTCGTCGCCGGACGCCGCGATGTAGAAGAGCGTGAACAGCAGCGAGATCTCGCGCGGCTCGGCGCCGAAGATCGGCCGGGTGGCCGCGGGGACGAGCGCGCGGAAGCGGTCGTTGGTGCTGTTCTGGCGGATCCACTCCTCGAGCGTGTAGCGCTCGAACTCGCGGGCCCGGGCGGACTCCCACGGCGCGTCGACCGGCACCTCCTTCGACATCTCGTTGAGCTGGGTGACCGACGTGGCCAGGTCGGCGAGGATCGTCGGGTCCGCGGGCGCGGTACCGGTGGGGCCGGTGTCGCTGTAGGTCGAGCGCTGCCCGTCGGGGTCCACGTAGACGTTCTCGCCCTCGATCACCGCCGAGAAGGTCCCGATCCCGTACTCCGACGCGAGCCGGACGATGTGGTCCTGGGTGGGGCCGACGAAGGTGGCGCCGCGCTCGGAGACCTCCCCGCCGGGCAGGTCGTGGTTCCAGGCCCGCCCTCCGACGCGGTCGCCCGCCTCCAGCACCAGCACCGACTTGCCGGCCTTCTGCACCTCGCGCGCGGCCGTGAGGCCGGCGAGCCCGGCGCCGACCACGATCACGTCGGCGGTGCGCGACGGGATCTTCGGGGCGGCCTTCTTCTTCCTGGTGGCGGCGACCGCACCGGGCGCGCCGGTCGCGGCGCCCGCGGCGGCGGCGGCCCCGGCGCCGATGAGCTGACGGCGGTTGACCTTCACGGGGCGTGACGTTACCGACCACGGCGTGAGAGGCTTCCCACTCGTGCAAACGAGGGAGGACCCCATGACCAACCTGGCCCAGGAGGCGATCGAGGCGCGCCGCGCGGCGATCGAGGCGGACGGCGCGGCACCGGCGACCGACGCCGGAACGGTCCGCGAGGCCACCTACGACCTGCTGCGCGCGCGCGGCATCACGACGATGTTCGGCAACCCGGGCTCGACCGAGCTCCCCTTCCTCAAGGACTTCCCGAGCGACTTCACCTACGTGCTGGCGCTCCAGGAGGCGGTGGCGGTCGGCATGGCCGACGGCTGGGCGCAGGCCAGCGGCAGGACCGCCTTCGTGAACCTCCACACCACGCCGGGCGTGGGCCACGCGATGGGCAGCATCATCAACGCGCGCGACAACCGGGCGCCGATGGTCGTGACGGCGGGGCAGCAGTCGCGCCAGATGATGGCGCTGAGCGCGCTGCTCACGAACCAGGACGCCACGACGCTGCCGAAGCCGGGCGTGAAGTGGAGCTACGAGCCGGCCCGGGCCGAGGACGTGCCGCTGGCGGTGGCCAAGGCGCTGCACCTGGCGCGCCTGCACCCGCGCGGGCCGGTCTTCCTCTCCCTGCCGATGGACGACTGGGAGGCGGCGCCGCAGGAGTACGGCGACGAGCTGGCCACGCGCACGGTGAGCGGGCGCTTCGCGCCGGACCCGGCCGTGGTGGCGGCGATCGCGGAGAAGCTCGAGGCGGCCTCGAACCCGGTGCTGGTGATCGGCGGCGAGGTGGACGCCAGCGGCGGCTGGGACGCGGCCGTGGCGCTGGCCGAGAAGCAGAGGCTGCCGGTGTTCGCGGCGGCGCTCGAGGGGCGCTCCGGGTTCCCGGAGGACCACCCGAGCTTCCAGGGCGTGCTTCCGCCGGCGCTGGGCGCCGTGGGCCAGTTCCTCGAGGGGCGCGACCTCGTGGTCGTGGCCGGGGCGCCGGTCTTCAAGTACTACCCGAACATCCCCGGCGCGATGATCCCCGAGGGCACCGAGGTCTGGCAGATCACCAGCGATCCCGACGAGGCGGCGCGGTCCCAGGTGGGCAACGCGGCGGTGGGCGACGCCGCGGCGTTCCTCGAGGCGCTGGTGGAGCGGGTGGGCGAGTCGGACCGGGAGCCACCGCCCGCGCGGGCGGAGATGCCGCCGCCGGAGAGGTCCGACCCGATGCAGGCCGGCGCTGCCTTCGACGTGCTGGCGGACGTGCTGAGCGGCGACGAGATCGTCGTCAACGAGTCCCCCTCGAACGCGCTGGCGTTCCGCGCGCGCGTGAAGCCGTCGAGGCCGGGCTCGTTCATGTTCGGCGCCGGCGGCGGGCTCGGGTTCGGACTCTCGGCCGCGGTGGGCGCACAGCTCGGGGCGCCCGGCCGCCCCGTGGTGGCGGTGCTCGGCGAGGGCTCGGCCCAGTACACGATCACCGCGCTGTGGACGGCGGTGGCCTACAAGGTGCCGCTGACGATCCTCGTGCTGCGCAACGACGAGTACGCGATCCTCAAGTGGTTCTCCGACCTGGAGCAGGTGACCGGCGCGCCCGGCCTCGACCTCCCCGGGCTCGACTGCGTGGCGCTGGCCAAGGCGTATGGCATGCGCGCGGATCGGGTGGAGGACGCCGACGGGCTGCGCGACGCGCTGGGCGACGGCATCGGCGCGAGCGAGCCGCGCCTGATCGAGGTGCCCATCGCGAAGGGCATGTCGGTCTGAGCGTGACTTCTCCCCACCCCCTGCGTTAGGGGGTCGATGCCTGCGGTGGCCAAGCGGGAGCACGCGAGCTGGGAGTTCGAGGCCGGGACGGAGATCGCCCCCGGGCGGAGCGTGCTGCGCTCGCTCGGCGGCGGCTCGCGCTACGAGGTCTTCCTCGTGTGGGACGAGCGGCTGTTCACGCCGGTCGCCGCGAAGGTCCTGCGGCCGGACCAGGTCGATGAGGAGAAGGCGCTGCGCGACCTGCGCCGCGAGGCCGAGTGGCTCGAGCGGCTTGCGCACCCGGTGCTCGTGCGCGGGTTCGGAGCCGTGCTGGAGGGGCCGCACCCGCACGTGGTCGTCGAGCACTTCGACGGGCATACGCTGCGCAAGCTGATCAAGCGCGGCGGGCCCGTGCCCCTGCCGCAGCTCCTGCCGCTGGCGCTGAACGTGGCGGCGGCGATCCACTACCTCGGAACCGAGGAGGTCGTCCACCTCGACGTGAAGCCCGACAACATCGTCATGGGCATCCCGCCGCGGCTGATCGACCTCTCCGTGGCGCGCTCGTTCTCGCGGGCGAAGCGCATCAACGGCACGGTGGGCACCGACGCCTACATGGCCCCCGAGCAGGCCGACCCCGAGACGCACGCGGGCCGGATCGGGCCGGCCGCGGACGTGTGGGGGCTGGCGGCCACGCTGTTCCACGCCGCGGCCGGGAAGGTGCCGTTCCCGCGGCGGAAGGGCGCGCGCGAGAGCGACGACCGGGCGGTGCGCTTCCCGCAGCTGGAGGGCGAGCCCGGGCCGCTGCCGCCGGACACGCCGCCGGAGCTGGCCGAGCTGATCGGTGCCGGGCTGCGCAAGGACCCGGACGAGCGGCCGACCGCCGCGGAC
>JALZEZ010000373.1 GCA_030861775.1 Actinomycetota bacterium | reverse complement strand
CGGCGAGGTGGGGCCGTCGTCGTCCTCGCCCTCCTCGTCGCCCTTGCCGCGCGCCTCGTCGATGCGGATCGCGGCCGCCATGAAGTCGTGCCAGATCTCGGTGGGGAAGGTCCCGCCGGCCACCGGCTGGCCGTGGTAGTGGGTGGTCATGTACCGGACCCGGTCCGGATAGCCGACCCACACGGCGGCCGTGTAGCGGTCGGTGAAGCCCACGAACCAGGCGTCGCCGTAGTTCTCGGTGGTGCCGGTCTTGCCGCCGGCCCACTCGCCCACCTGCGCCTTGGTCCCGGTACCGCCCACGACCACCCCGTGCAGCAGCCCGCGCATCTGCTCGCCGACGCCCTCGGAGAACACCCGCTTCGAGCGCGTCTTGTTCTTGTCCTGGGTCTTGCCCCGGGCGTTCTCGACCTTCTCGATCGCCACCGGGCCGCCCTTGTAGGAGGCGAGCGTGCCCGACACCCGCCGGCCGCGGTTGGCGATGGTGGAGTAGGCGAAGGCCATCTCCAGCGGGGTCACGCCCTCCTTCAGGCCGCCGAGCAGCATGGCCGGGTTGGTGGAGAGCTTGGTGCGGATGCCCATCTCGTTGGCGATCTTCGCCACCCGCTTCGGCCCCAGCTTCATCCCGATCTCGGCGTACACCGAGTTGTCCGACTGCGCCGTGGCCCGCGCGAGCGTGGTCACCCCCGAGTACGAGTTCTCGTAGTTGGAGACGACGAAGATGTCCTTCTTGCCGTTCGCCTCCCTGTAGGGGAAGACCTTGCGGCGCGAGGTCCACACCGACCCCGGGCCGATCCCCTTCTCCAGCGCGGCGGCGAGGATGAACGGCTTGATCGCCGAGCCCGGCTGGCGGTGGCCGTTGGTGGCGAGGTTGAACGGCCGCTTCTCGAAGTTCGTGCCGCCGACCAGCGCCCGCACCCCGCCGGTCTTGTTGTCGATGACGACGATCGACGACGTCGGGCCGATGCCGCCGAGCCGCCCGGCGATCGCCTGCTCGGCCGCCTTCTGGAGGGCGGGGTCGAGGGTGGTGCGGATCTTCAGGCCGCTGCCGAACGTCGCGCCCGGCCCGTAGCGGTCCACGAGCTGCTGGGTCACCCAGGTGGAGAAGTACGGGTGCGAGGAGTCCGGCTGCGGCGGGGTGATCGCGCTGGCGCCGGGGATCGCGGTGCGCACGGCGCGGTCGTGCTCGGCCTTCGTGATCAGGCCCTGCTCGAGCATGTTGCCGAGCACGTGGTCGCGGCGCTGCTGGGACTCGATCGGATTGGTGACCGGGTCGTAGCGGCTGGGGGAGGCGATGATCCCGGCCAGCAGGGCGGCCTGCTCGGGCGCCAGCGTGGCGGCGATCCGCTCGTTGCGGCCGTACGTCTTGCGCCCGCCGAAGTAGGTGCGCGCGGCGGCCTCGATCCCGTACGCCCCGTTCCCGAAGTACACGGTGTTCAGGTACTGGGTGAGGATCTTCGGCTTGGTCCAGCGGCGCTCGAGGTGGTAGGCGAGCGCGGCCTCCTTGAGCTTCTGGAAGACCGACCGCTCGCCCTGCGCGTCGAGGGCGTTCTTGACGAACTGCTGTGTGATGGTGGAGCCGCCCTGCACGGCCTCCTGGCGCTTCACGTCCTGCCACAGGGCGCGGGCGATGCCGGTGTAGTCCACTCCCTCGTGCCCGTAGAAGCGGCGGTCCTCGATCGCGATCACCGCGTTCTTCACCGCCGGCGAGATCTCGTTCGGCCGCAGCAGGATGCGGTTCTGGTTGTCGGTGAGCTGCGCGATCTCGTCCTTGCCGTTGGCGGCGAGGAGCGACGAGTTGCGGGCGGCCCGGAACTGGGCCGTGTCCTCGAGCGACGGCAGCTCGTTGGAGACCGCCATCATCATCCCGAAGACCGTCGAGATCAGGGCGAGCGCGCCGAGTCCGAACAGCACCAGCGCAAGCCGCAGCTTCTTGATCTTGCGCCTGGGCGCCTCGGCGCTGGGGTCACCCGTGCGACCGCGCCGCGCGCGCGGTGGACGCAGCGGGATGGGCGGCGATTCCTGCATGCGGCGAGCCCGCGACACTAGCATCGGCGCCGTGACCGACCCCGCGGCGTTCCTGCTCCGAAATGCGGCCGAGGCGCTGCCCGAGGGCGAGCTCCAGCGCAAGCTGGCCGCCGGTCGTCCCCTGCGCGTGAAGCTGGGCATCGACCCCACCGCGCCCGACATCCACCTCGGGCACACGGTCGTGCTGCGCAAGCTGCGCGAGTTCCAGGACCTGGGGCACACGGTCGTGCTGATCGTCGGCGACTACACCGCCCGGGTGGGGGATCCCAGCGGACGCTCGGCCATGCGGCCGGTGCTGGAGCCAGAGGAGATCGACCGCAACGCGCAGACCTTCCGGGACCAGGCCTACAGGGTGCTCGACCCCGATCGCACCGAGGTCAGGCGCAACGGCGAGTGGCTCGACATGCGCATGGAGGAGCTGTTCAGGCTGGCCCGCACCGCCACGGTGGCGCAGCTCCTGGAGCGCGACGACTTCTCCAAGCGCTACTCCGAGGGCGCCCCGATCTCGATCCTCGAGCTGCTCTACCCGCTGCTCCAGGGCTACGATTCCGTGCAGGTGCGCGCCGACGTGGAGCTGGGGGGCACCGACCAGACCTTCAACCTGCTCCTCGCGCGCGAGATACAGAGGGCCTACGGCGTTCCGCAGCAGATGGCCCTCACCATGCCGATCCTCCCCGGCACCGACGGCGTCCGGCGCATGTCCAAGTCCGAGGGCAACTACATCGGCGTGACCGAGCCGGCCGAGGAGATCTTCGGCAAGACGATGAGCGTGCCGGACGAGGTGATGCCGGTCTACCACGACCTCCTGCTCGACCGCGAGCTCGACCCCGAGCGGCATCCGGCCGAGTCCAAGCGCGAGCTGGCCCGGGCGCTGACCGCGCGCTTCGCCGGCGGCGAGGAGGCCGCCCGCCGCGCCGAGGAGCACTTCGACCGCCTCCACGTGGCCCACGAGGCGCCCGACGAGATCGAGGAGGCGCCGCTGCCGGCGGGGGACACCGTCCACCTGCCCGAGGTGCTCGAGGGCGCCTTCGGCGTGACCCGCTCCGAGGCCAGGCGCCTGCTGGCGGGAGGCGGCGTGAAGGTGGACGGGGAGCCGCTCGACGGCGGCGCGCTGGACGTACCGGCGGCCGATCTCGAGGGCCGAGTGATCCAGCTCGGGAAGCGGCGGTTCAAGCGGCTGGTCGCAACGGCCTAAGCCCGCTAAGCTCAGCGACCCCGACCGCCGGATAACGGCTTTCGGATCGGCCTTCGAGCGTTGTCGCGACCCCCAGGGGCAGGCTATACTCGCGGGTCGCCCTACAGGATGGAGTCCCCATCCGAGGGAGGCGGTCACCCGCCTCGGGGGCGCGGCGGTCTTTGAAAACTCAACAGCGTGTGCGACCGGAGGAAGGCCGACCGTAAGGGCGTCCCCTCCGAGTCGCGTCCAGGTTCGACCCGGCGCCCCTCGGGGTGCCGGTCCAGAATCACCCGTCAAGTCCGGGCGGCCTCACGGTGTACCAGAGGCCGCGGAGAAGTACGGACCTGACAACTTTCCTAAGACAGTGGAGCCACCGGCCCTCGGGCCGGCGGATGACACGCAAGTTCTTTACGGAGAGTTTGATCCTGGCTCAGGACGAACGCTGGCGGCGTGCTTAACACATGCAAGTGGAGCGACGAACCAGGCTTCGGCCTGGGGCAAAGCCGCGAACGGGTGAGTAACACGTGGGTAATCTGCCCCGATGACTGGGACAACCCGGGGAAACCCGGGCTAATACCGGATGAACTCCCGTCACACCAGTGGCGAGAGGAAAGGTAGCTTCGGCCTCCGCATCGGGATGAGCCCGCGGCCCATTAGCTTGTTGGTGGGGTAAAGGCCTACC
>JALZEZ010000114.1 GCA_030861775.1 Actinomycetota bacterium | reverse complement strand
TCGACTCGAGCGGCAACCTCTACGGGGGCGTCGAACGCGGCCCGGTGGTCCGCTACCTGCCGGATGGCGCGCGCGACCGGGAGTTCGGCCACGAGGGCCTGATGCGGATCTTCGGCGGGACCAGCGTCGAGTCGCTGCTGGCGCTCGGTGACGGCGGCCTGCTCGTCGGCGGCGGCAACGAGCGGCAGGGCCGGGCCCCGGAGGGCTTCGCGTTCGGCCCGGCGGTGATGCGGCTGGGCGCCTCGGGCGCGGCGTACGCGGGCGTGCGCTCGTTCCACCAGCCGGCGGCCTGCTTCCTGCGCGTGCGCAACCCGACCCTGACCCACCTCCTGCGGCGCGGCCGGACGGCTCGCTTCGGGAAGCTCCTGGTCGGCGCCTACCTGCGCTCGCCCACGACCCGGCGGGCGACGCTGAGCGCCACCGCCCGCGCCGGCGGCCGCACGTTCCCGCTCGGCAACACCTCGTTCAGGCAGACCCACGCGGGCAGCTCCGCGTTCGAGATCCGCACGCGCAGCGACGCCTACCGCCTGCTCCAGCGCGCCCGCCAGGCGCGGATCACCGTCACGCTGTCGCTGAACGACCCGGACGCGACGACGGACGCGACCGTGACGACGACGCTACGCCGCTAGGCGGCCGAGCGCAGGCCCTCGAGCTCGCGCGCCATGGCGAGCTTCTGAAGCGCCTTCGACTCGAGCTTGCGCACGCCCTCGGCGGACATCCCGAGGCGGCGCCCGGCCTCGCGCAGCGGGGTGGGCTCGCCGCCGCCGTTGATCCCGTAGCGCAGCTTGACCACCTGCTGCTCGGGGTCGGGGAGCTGCTGGATCGCCCTGCGCAGCGCGCTCTCGCGGAGCGTGATCTCGACCTCCTCCTCGGGGCCGAGCGCGTCGCTCGGGAGCAGGTCACCGAGGCCGGTGTCCTCCTCCTCGCCGACGGGGCGGTCGAGGCTGGTGACCGTGCGGGCCGCGTCCTGCACCTCGCGGATGTCGTCCATGGTCAGCTCGGCGGCCTCGGCGATCTCCTCCTCGGTGGGCTCGCGCCCGAGCTTCACGGACAGCTCGCGCTGGGTGCGGGCGATCTTGCGCTCGCGCTGGCCGATGTGCACCGGCAGGCGGATGGTCCGCCCGCGGTTGGCCAGCCCGCGCTGGATCGACTCGCGGATCCAGAAGGTGGCGTAGGTCGAGAACTTGTAGCCCTTGCGCCAGTCGAACTTCTCCGAGGCGCGGATCAGGCCCAGGATGCCCTCCTGGATCAGGTCGAGCAGGGGCAGCTCGTTGCCCTGGTACTTCTTCGCGATCGAGACCACCAGGCGGAGGTTCGAGTTGATCATCCGCTCCTTGGCCTCGAGGTCGCCGCGCTCGATCGCCTTCGACAGCTCGATCTCCTCGTCCGCGGTGAGCAGCGGGTGGCGGCGCACCTCGTTGAGGAAGAGCTGGAGCGCGTCGGTGGTGGCGGTGGCCATCTCGCCGTTCACGATCTTCACGGGATCGCTGACGTCGCGGCCGCAGTCGTCGGTGATGTCGAGGCCGCGCGCCTGGATCCGGTCGTGCACGGCCTGGGTCTGCTCGTCGTCGAGCTCGAGCTCGGCCACCAGCTCGCTGACGTCCGAGAGGTTCACGCAGTTCGATCCGCGGGACTCCGCGGACTCGATCAGGGCGTCGATCCGTTCTTCCGTAGCCAATGTCTCTCCTTGAGCGGGCACGCCTCCTTCGAGATACCCAGGTTAGGGGCGCCCAACACGATTGGGGCGTATCCTCGCCGGGTGCCCGAGGGTGGTACGCACGAGCAGCGTTCTCTGATCGAACAACAGTCCGAGCCGAACGATGCGACGTTTTTCCTGCCCGACAAGCGCTCCCTCGAGAGCCTGCGCGAGGCGGCGGCCGGATGCCGGGGCTGCCACCTCTGGCGCGGCGCCACGCAGACCGTGTTCGGCGAGGGGCTGAAGCGCGCCCGCGTGGTGTTCGTGGGCGAGCAGCCGGGCGACCGCGAGGACCGTGCCGGGAAGCCGTTCGTGGGGCCGGCGGGGCGCGAGCTGGACCGCGGGCTCGAGGCCGTGGGCATCGACCGCAAGGACGCCTACGTGACCAACGTGGTCAAGCACTTCAAGTTCGAGGAGAAGGGCAAGCGGCGGCTGCACAAGACGCCCAAGCGCTTCGAGATCGAGGCCTGCAAGCCGTGGCTGCGCGAGGAGCTGGCGCTGCTCAGCCCCGAGGCCGTGGTGCTGCTGGGGGCCACGGCCGGGAAGGCGCTGCTTGGGGCGAGCTTCCGCGTGACCCAGGCGCGCGGGAAGCCGATCGACTCGGACCTGGCGCCGCTGGTCACGGCCACGATCCACCCTTCGGCGATCCTCCGCGCTCCGGACGACGACGCCCGCCAGGCCGAGCGCGAGGCGTTCGCCTCGGACCTGCGCCTGGTGGCGGACGCGCTTGGCTGACTTCGTCATCCAGAAGCACGACGCCTCCACCCTGCACTACGACTTCCGGCTCGAGGTGGACGGCGTGATGCGCTCGTGGGCGGTGCCGAAGGGGCCGTCCACCGACCCGCGCGACAAGCGGCTGGCGATGGAGGTGGAGGACCACCCGATGTCGTGGAACGACTTCGAGGGCGTGATAGCGAGCGGCTACGGCAAGGGGACGGTGATCGTCTGGGACCGCGGCACGTACCGCAACCTGAACGAGGTGCCGATGGGGGAGGCGCTGGCGGCCGGGCACGCGTCGTTCTGGCTGGAGGGGGAGAAGCTGCGCGGCGGCTGGACGCTGCGGCGCACCCACTCAGGCACCAAGCCCAAGTGGCTGCTGATCAAGAAGCGCGACGAGGAGGCGGACGCGCGGCGGCGGCCGACCTCGTCCCAGCCCGAGTCGGTGGTCAGCGGCCGGACGATCGAGCAGGTGGCGGAGGAGGGATGAAGGCCATGGCGGCCACGCTCACCGACGAGCGCTTCGACGACCCGGGCTGGATCTTCGAGCGGAAGCTCGACGGGATCCGGTGCCTGGCGTTCGGCACCAGGCTCGTGTCCCGCAACGACCTCAGCCTCAATTCGCGGTTTCCCGCGGTGGCGGAGGCCCTCGCCTCCCTACCCAGCGCCGTTCTCGACGGCGAAGTGGTCGCCTTCGCTGGATCGCGCACGAGCTTCCAGCGCTTGGGCGAGCCGGGTAAGGAGGTGTACTTCTACGTGTTCGACATCCTCGAGGCCGACGGGGAGGACCTCCGCGACCGCCCTTTGATGGAGCGCAAGGCGATCCTCCGGCGGGTCGTTCGGCCGGCCGGCCCGATCCGGCTCACCCCGTACCGGCGCGGCAACGGCATCGCCCTCTACGAGGAGGCGTGCCGCCGCGGCTGGGAGGGCGTGATCGCCAAGCGCGCGGACTCACCGTACGTCGGCAAGCGCTCGCGCGACTGGCTCAAGTGGAAGTGCGACATGGAGCAGGAGCTGGTGATCGGCGGCTACACGGCGCCGAAGGGCTCGCGCATCGAGCTGGGCGCGCTGCTGGTGGGCCACTGGGAGGACGGGCGGCTGCGCTACGCGGGGAAGGTGGGCACCGGCTTCGGCCGCGAGACGCTGCGCGACCTCGCCCGCCGGCTCGCTCCGCTCCGCCGTGACGACCCCCCGTTCGCCGACGCGCCGCGCCTGCGCAGCGCCACCTGGGTCGAGCCCGAGCTGGTGGCGCAGGTCGGCTTCACCGAGTGGACCCGCGACGGCCGGCTGCGGCACCCCCGCTTCGCCGGCCTGCGCGAGGACAAGGACCCGCGGGACGTGGTGCGTGAACGTCCGAGTTAGCAGCCCCGGCAAGGTCATGTTCCCCGGCGGCATCACGAAGGGGGAGCTGGCGGAGTACTACGAGCGCGTGGGGCCGGCGATGGTCCCCCACGTGCGGGACCGCCCGATCACGATGCACTCCTTTCCCGCCGGCGTGGACGCGGAGGGCTACATCATCAAGCAGGCCCCTCGGCACTTCCCCGACTGGATAAAGCGGGTGACCGTGAAGAAGCGGAAGGGCGAGGTGACCCACGTGGTGGCCAACCGGCCCGAGACGCTCGTCTACCTGGCCGGGCAGAACTGCGTGACCCCGCACGTGTGGCTCTCGCGCGCCGACCGGATCGAGCGGCCGGACCGGCTGATCTTCGACTTCGACCCCGAGCACGAGCGCTTCGCCGAGGTGCGCGCCGTCGCCCGCCGGCTCGGCGAGGTGCTGCGCGACCTTGGCCTGGCCCCGCACGCGATGACCTCGGGCTCGCGCGGCATCCACGTGACGGTCCCCCTGCGCCGCACGGCCGGCTTCGACCGCGTGCGCGAGTTCGCCGACGCCGTCGGCCGCCTGCTCGTGGAGGAGGACCCGAAGCGGCTGACGATGGAGTGGAGCAAGGCCAAGCGCGGCGACCGCATCTACGTCGACACCGGCCGGAACGCCTACGCCCAGCACGCGGCGGCGCCGTACGCGGTGCGGCCCAGGCCCGGCGCGCCGGTGGCGACGCCCCTGCGGTGGGACGAGCTCGGCGATCGCGCGCTCCTTCCGACCCGCTGGACGATCCGGACCCTCCCGGATCGGCTGGACGGGGAGGGAGATCCCTGGGCCGGCATCTCCCGCGCGGCCCGATCGCTGCCCAAACCGCCCGGCTAGCGGCTCCGCGAGGGGGGTGAAGTCGATTGCGGCGGTATATCCGCCGGAAATGACTTCACCCCTAGCCGATGCGGATCACGCGCTCGCAGTCGGAGGCGACCTTGTCGCGCCGGTCCGCCTTCGCCACGTCGCGTCCGGACCCGCAGCGCACGGTGTCGCGGCGGCCGTCGCGGCTGTAGATCTCGTCGTTGCCGCCGCCGCCGCTGAAGGAGTCCGGGTCCTGGCGGGTGCGGGCGGCGTCGTCGAGCGTGTCGGCGCCGTCGCCGCCCTTCATGCGGTCCACGCCGTCGCCGCCGTGGACGACGTCGTTGCCGGAGTCGCCGGTCACGAGGTCGGCGCCGGCCATGCCGAAGAGGCGGTCGCTGCCCGAGCCGCCCACGACCAGGTCGGCCCCGCCCGAGCCGGTCTCGTCGCCGAGCACGATGTCCCGGCCGGCCTGGCCGTAGAGCCTGTCGTCGCCGGTGCCGCCGTGGATCGTGTCGGCCCCGTCGCCGCCGTAGGCGACGTCGCCGCCGCCGCGGGCGTTGAGACGGTCGTCGCCGCCGCGGCCGTCGAGGGTGTCGCCGCCGTTGCCGGTGGTCAGCCACTCGTCGGAGCCGGTGCCGACGCATGTCATCCCGATGTTCAAGACCGGGCGGCAGGTGTTGGCCGGACCCGCGATGGCCAGGCTCGCGCCGAGAAGCGCGAACGCGAGCGTCAGGGCTGTGATGAGAGTGCGCATATGCCTTACAGGAACGTCCTCGGCCGACGGAGGTTCCAGCTTTATGGCGCCGGGTAGGCGAACTCGATGGGTTGGCAGGGAGGAGCCATCCTGGCGCTCGCGTCGGCATTCGTCACGAACCTGGGGTTCCTGTGGCGGCACCGCGGCGCGGTCAACGCGCCGGACGTGGACGTGCGGCGCCCGCTGCGCAGCGCGATCGACCTGTTCAAGTCGAAGTGGTGGACGATCGGCTACGTCGCCGCGATCGTGGCCTGGCTCCTGCACGTCGGGGCGCTGGCCATGGCGCCGCTCTCGATCGTGCAGTCGGCGCT
Source organism: Actinomycetota bacterium (assembly GCA_030861775.1). Lineage (GTDB taxonomy): Bacteria > Actinomycetota > Thermoleophilia > Solirubrobacterales > Thermoleophilaceae > AC-37. The sequence goes on along the minus strand of JALZEZ010000114.1, from coordinate 3,210 downwards.
CGCCGGCGGCTTCGTCTTCCTGGCCGTGCTGGCGGAGCGCTTCTTCGGCTTCGAGCTCGGCCGGCGCGAGTGGGGCGGCGTGCTGCTCGCCGCCGCGGGCCTCGCCTTCCTGGCGGGCACCGCCGGTCAGGTGGACAACAAGCAGTCCGAGTACGACCTCCTCCCGCTGATCGCCTTCGAGGCCGGGATGGTCCTGATCGGCGCTCTGATGATCGTCGGCCAGCGCGGCCGCTTCAACGACGGCGCCTGGGCGGGCGTCCTGCTCGGCGCGGGGGCGGGCGCGCTGTTCACGGTCACGCACGTGGGCCTGAAGGCGCTGACCAACGACGTGAAGGGCCCGCTCGACCTGATCAGCCCGTGGACCCTGGTGATCGTGGTCGCCGCGGTCGTGGCCTTCTTCGCCTCGGCGCGATCGCTCCAGATCGGCCGGGCGGTGCCGGTCATCGCCGCCACCTCGATCGCCGGCAACGCCACGGCGATCCTCGCGGGCGTGATCGTCTTCGGCGACCCGGTGGGCGAGAGCCCGCTGCTCGCCACCCTCCGCATCGCGGCGTTCGCGCTCGTGATCGTCGCCGCCGGGCTCATGCCGGGGCCGGTCAGGGCGGCCGGCGAGACGCAGCGGCGCGAGCGCGGGGCGAGCAAGGGCACCCCGGAGCCGGCGCCGGGCTAGCCGTCCCGGCAGAATGCGCCAGGTGATCGCGACCGGGCGCATCGAGGACTGGTTCGCCGCCGGCGAGCGGGTCCGGACCGGGGACCACACGCTGTTCGAGCGCGTCGCCGGCCAGGCCGAGGCGCCGTGGCTCACGCTCCTGCACGGCTACCCGACCTGCTCGTACGACTGGGCGCCGGTCGCGGACGAGCTGTCCGCCGAGCGGCGCCTGCTGATGTTCGACTTCCTCGGCTTCGGCGACAGCGACAAGCCCGCCGATCACGACTACTCGATCCACGAGCAGGCCGACCTCACCGAGGCGGTCTGGCGCCGCCACGGCGTGACGCGCACCGCCCTGGTCGTGCACGACTACGCGGTCAGCGTGGGCCAGGAGCTGCTGGCCCGCCGGGCGGAGGGCGCGCTCGAGGTCGAGATCGAGCGGATCGCGTTCCTGAACGGGGGCCTGTATCCCGACCTGCACCGCGCGCGCACGATCCAGAAGCTGCTGCTCCACCCGCGGGCCGGCCCGCTGATCTCGCGGACGGTGAACGAGCGGGCGTTCACGCGCAGCCTCGGGCAGGTGTTCGCCCCCGAGCACCGGCCCGGGCGCGAGGAGCTGCGCGAGCACTGGCTCGGCATCGAGCGCCGCGGGGGCCACCGGATCCAGCACCGGCTCATCCGCTACATCGAGGACCGCCGCCGCCACGCCGAGCGCTGGAGGGCCGGGCTCGAGGGCACGGACGTCCCGCGCGCGTTCGTGTGGGGGATGAAGGACCCCGTCTCGGGCGCGCACATGGCCGAGCGGATCGCCGAGCGCGTGCCCGCGCGGGAGCTTCACGCGCTGGCGGACGTCGGGCACTACCCGCAGCTCGAGGCCCCGCAGCGCGTGCGCCTGCTGCTGCGGAGGTTCGTGGCGCCGGCAGCCGGGTAGAGCGGACGCGATGAACGAAACAGCAGACCTGGAGCGGGCGCTGGTCCGCGACCTCGAGCAGCTCGGCGACCGCTTCCTCGACGAGCAGTTCTCGACCGAGCTCTACCGCGCGCTGTCCAACCGGCGCTGGCGCCGGGACGGCGGCCCCGAGGGCGCGATCTCGCTCTCCTGGAGCCGCGCCGAGGAGGTCGTCAACGACCTGCGCGGACGCCACGACCGCGAGCCCCTGGAGCTGGCCCAGACGGGCGGCGAGGGCGAGCTGTCCGAGCTCGTGGAGCGCGAGCTCGGCGCCGCCGGCTGGCGCTCCGAGCCGCTGAACACGGGCCGCCGCGACGAGGCGCACGTGGGCCAGCCGGCCGACTCCCCGCCCCCTCCCGAGACCGGTGAGCAGCACTCCCCGGCGGAGGACTCGGGCGGCTGGGAGCGCGAGGCGCACCGCGAGGCCGACCAGGCCTGACCGTGTCCGGGCTCCGCGAGCTCGGCCCCGGGCTGTGGGTGGCGGAGGCGCCGCTGCGCTTCGCCGGGATCGAGGTCGGGCGGCGGATGAACGTGATCCAGCTCGCCGGCGGCGGGCTGTTCGTGCACTCCCCGGCGCCGCTCGACGAGGCGCTGCGGGCCGGCCTCGGCGCGCTCGGCGAGGTGCGCTTCGTGGCGGCCCCGAGCCGCCTCCACGGCAACCTCTGGATGGAGCAGTACGTGGCGGCATACCCGGGCGTGGAGCTGCTCGCAGCGCCCGGCCTGGCCGAGCGGCGCAAGGACCTCGACTTCGCGGCCGAGCTGGGCTCCGAGCCCGACCCGCGCTGGGCGGACGACCTCGATCAGGAGCTCTTCCGCGGCAACCGCCTGCTGAGCGAGGTCGTCTTCCTCCACCGCGCGAGCCGGAGCCTGATCGTCGGCGACCTGGCGCTCAACCTGGGCCCCGAGTCGCCGCGCCTCACCCGGGTCCTCGCACGCGCCGGTGCCATGCACGGGCGGCTGCGCCCGACGCCCCTGTTCCGCGCCCTGACCCGCGACCGCGCCGCGGCGCGCGCGAGCCTCGAGCGGATCCTGTCGTGGGACTTCGACCGCGTGGTCGTGGGCCACGGGGCGATCTGGGAGAGCGGCGGGCGCGAGGCGCTCCGGCGCGAGTGGTCGCGCGTGCTCAGCGCCCGGTGAGGCGGTTCCAGATGCGGCGCGCGCCGCCGCGCCCGAAGTCGCCGGCGCTGACCTTCATCGCCGCCGGATTGGCGGACGGCTTGGGCAGCTCGGCGGCCTCCTCGGCCATGATCTTGAGCGTGACGAGCCGCTCGTAGATCTCGTCCACCTCGGGCGCGTCCACGAAGCGGTCGCCGTTCGGCGTCCTGACCACGATGCCGTCGAACAGGTGCTTCTCGTGGACGATCATGACCTTCTTCACGCGGCCGACCTCCACGCCGTCGGAGGTCTCCACGCGGGTGCCGCGCTCGAGCGCCTCGAAGGCGGTGCGCTCACCCGGGCCGGACGGTTCCTCGCGCGGCATGCGATCGAGGATATGGACCGGCGACCGGATCCCGCGCCGGCCGCCGGTGTCCGCACGCTTGCGCGCGCAGCCTTGGGTCAGCTCGAGCGGTCCGCGTCCGCCGAGCCGCCGTTGCCGGACCCGCTCGGGAAC